>NZ_JAHNZV010000174.1 GCF_022267535.1 Psychromonas antarctica | reverse complement strand
TGCGGCATAATACGGTTTCTATGATGCTGTAAATAGCCGCGCTGGCATGGGCGCCTTTTACACTGCTTGAGTGTAGCCAATTCTTACGCCCAATCACGAACGGACGAATCGCATTTTCAGCGGCATTGTTGTCCAGTGGAATAATTCCATCCGTTAAAAACTCAAAGTGCTCGGTATTGCCTAAGCTATCGGTGCTGGTGCTTTTATTACCGTTATAGTCAAAATGGTAGTCGTATGCGCCGTCGTCACCCCGTTATTTGATAGCCGGCAACATTTTTGGTGTGGAAGATTTAGATACAAAAAAACGACTAAACAGAGTGTGCTTAGCCGCTGGATTAATAGATTAAATGGTGAACATTCAGTTGACCAGGTCATAACCCCGATATAAGTGTGTATTACAACTTATTATTTGCGAAAAAAATGACACAGAAAAAAATAAAGGGAAAAAACGGAAGCAAAGTCAGTTTGTAAACTTTGAGCTCCGGATTAATGTTATATATCAAAACGATACAGACACTACCAACTAAGGCGGCTAAAGGGATCATTACCAAGCTGTAAGTCGCAATCGTGAGCACTTTTTCTCCCACAGAACCGGGCTCATCTCCTCCCAACATCCATAGCATGAAACTTGTAGCGCCAGTTAGCGCCCAAGCAAGGATGATTTGTATGCAACAACTAGCAATAACCCATTTTAAATGCATAAAGCCTCTTCATGATATATTTGGCAGTTAATGAAAAGCTTAATTAAATTAATAGTAACAGCTCACTTTGTTGGCAACCAAAACTAAAGCTCGGATCAACCCCAAACTTATTAATGGTTGCTGCTTAATTCACAGCAACATCATTCACAGCGTCCGTTTCCTCGAGGCTAAAAATTCTTTGGCGACATCACTTAAGCCTCCAGATATCTCAAGTCTAAACTCATAATAAGCATCACTTATATCAACTGGCCACCCAATTCCACTATTAACCCATTGATAAACTCCTGGGACATCTCCTCGATCTAGAGGAGAGTCAACTAGATCATTTTTAGCTAGCTGAATAAGTTCTCCAATACCACTTTTCACTTCATATATATCTTTATTATTACCTGAATATTTTTCTAGACACTCTTCAAGTAAAGTGGCTTTTTGTTTTAAGATTACTTTATCCATTTTAGCCTCCGATACTACCTAATTTATTAAAAAAAAGGTGTGGCTGTCCTCGATTATTTAGTTATAGCAATAAATGGAGTAACCTTTTTGTGCACTTTCAATGTAGAAAAGTAAGCGTGATTAAAATAGCATCATCAATTCAAATTAAAATCACGTTTTTATTGGCAGTCAAGATTAAAGACCAGCCGCAAAAAATTTGCACAAATGGCTCTCTCTGAAATAAAAAAGATCTTCCGTCAAGTCAAAAGATCTATACCCAAATAATTTATTTATTCCGTCCTGATTTTATCGCCTAACGGTGGCAAAGGAGGAAGTTTATCTTTATATTTTTCAAAATTTTTCGCCTGCCAAGCATAGGGGATAACGTCAATTCCCTCGGATCTTAATTTTTTAATAAAACGAAAATAATCAGGCCATTGTGAGCCACCCGGCCCCATACGCCCAGATTCAATATAATTAACTATGCTTTTACTGCGTTTATTTTTATGCAAATAGTTTGCACCCGCATCTACTAATTGCCACAACATATTAAATTGACTGGTAGTTACAGTATTAAAAATCACCGTAGTACCATTTAAATCTTTTTCTAAATTCGCGCCATGATCAATTAAGATCTGTACATTTTTAGGGTGACTCGACATCACAGCTCTAAAAATTGGGACAATATTACCTCCAGGTTTATAAGGATTATGTAAATCAGGATCGCCCCCATGGGCCAATGCTAATTCTAGATAGTAACTATCGTCAAGACCAGCGGCATCAAACATCACCGCGGCTTGTTTATAAAAATCATAGGGTTTGCTATTTTCACTAAAAAGATTGGGATTAGCGCCCGCTTCAAGTAACGTCCGGTAACTTTTGCGTTTTTCTAATAAAAAGGCAATTAATAATGGCGTTACCTTATGTTCTCCTAATACATTTACATCAATTCCTTGCTTTAAAGCTTGCGCAATTTTATCCGGTTTATTAGCAATCACCGCATCAATTAACGGCATCGCCTGCGCATTATAAAATGACTTTAACAGCGCCACATCGGTTGCATCATCACCACACGCACTCATACAAATTCCCCCTAATAATATGCCGAAATATTTAAATATTTTTTTCATAGGTTTCCTACAGGCCTAAGGCCTCATTAACACTGTCCATAAAATGTCGATTGACGGTTTTAGTTACCCCCCTATTTTGACTGTTTGAGGGAAGCTCTAAGCGAATACGTTGTCCATTTGCCTGTGGGCCAACAAAATGATCTTGCGATGTATTAAGTGCCTCACCCGGTACATAATAGGCGCGAATTTTATCATCAGATGCTATCGACAAAGAATCATCAAAACGAGTGATAGTATTTTTATGCACCCCTGCCGCATTAAATGTAATTGCCGGCCGATTGCCAACAATAGCCGCTGCGGCTGCCTGCCCACCACCTTTTGAGTGGCCCACATAAGTGATATTGGCATCAGGGTTTTCTTCCGCAATCGTCTTGGCTAAGTTCATTGTGGCGTTATATTGATCGGTTTCTAAACCGATGCCCTGTTTGACATTAGTTTGTACCCAATCTTGTTTTCTGTTAATCGCAGTAGAAAGATCACGACTGCCTCTGAATGCCACCATATAATCATCTGTTTCAGAATTGTAAAAAACCTTAGATTTAAAACCAATCTTTTCATCAAGCAAGTAGCTTTCATCAGGCAAACCAAGCAGATCAACCGATTGTTGTGATGATAACTCACTATAACCATTAAATGGCGCTGTAATATCATCATCATACACTCCTTTTGCCGCCTTCGCGGCAGCAATGACAGTCGGATCCCGTTGTGCCAGTGTGGTGGTATTCGGTAACTCTATGCCAACATCACCCAATATTTGTTGCGCATCCCTAAATGCAGCTCGGTCAATGGCATCAACGGGTAACTTCACAATATTAACTATTTTATTGGCGCGTCCCTGAATAGCATAACTCGTTGAAGAAGCTAAGTGCGTTAAAAAGGCTCCAGAGCTTATCATAAATGCCTTAAGTCCTTTTCCAACCCTGTCCAAAGGACCTTCATTCGTAATAGAGGGTTCATTTTCTTCACCCTCTTTACAACTCAGCCCAAACGGATCTACCCAGTTTACTGGATTCGGTGCATATTGGTAAGGGTTGATGCCGCCTGCTAATCCAATCGGATCTTGATGAATAAACCGCCCTTGTTTCGGGCAGTAGTATCTGAAACGGTTGTAATGTAACCCAGACTCAGCATCATAATATTGCCCTTGAAAACGCAGTGGGTTGTCGATTAGGTTTTCTGATTTACTCTTTAACTGTTCGCCATTTTCCGCACCAAACAAATCACCATTATTCTGCCAAACAATTTGCTCATGACTATCCGTTAAACAAATCGGCGTGCCAAGCTGGTCAAGGTGGTAATAATAGATTTCATCGCCTTTGATTAAGGCAACGGGTAAAAAGCTATCAGGCAGGTAGATATACCACGTATATTCGCCGTTTGTATGTTCGCCAATCAGCTGATTGCCATCCCAGATAAAATCCGTTTTACCGGCTTCCGTGATTTTTGCACTGCGCCTGCCTAATGCATCATATTGATATTGGCTGAGTGTGCCGTTGCTATTAAGCTGACGTAGTTGGTTGAGTCCATCAAAACTGCGTTTTTGAATTAAGCCAGTGGCG
>NZ_JAHNZV010000173.1 GCF_022267535.1 Psychromonas antarctica | reverse complement strand
AAATAATTCCACTAAGTTATTCATATGCCCACCTTGTTTGCTTTCAAATCGTTTCTTGGTCGAAAGATCTGATCGCTTGGTGGGCATTTAGTTCAATTTTTTATTCTGTTATCCAGAATTCAGGTTACATACATACATATTTAATCATGCACCTAAAGTTGCAATACTTTAGGGCTGTACCTTTAATATTTTGATGTCTGGCGCATTAACACCACTGAATGATAAACTGTAACTATGATATGGGTGTCCAACAGATCTGACATCGCCGTATTGGTAAACAGCACAGGGTAGATAGTGGTTCTGTGATAGCATTTGGCCTAATTCAAATACAAACGAAGTTGGAGCAGATATAAATAAATGAAGTTTTTTGCAAGAACTATTTTTTACTTCTCTTTCAAATATTTCATTGAATTTGTTCAATACCTCCATTCGCCTTGATTTGGACAGAAGATTGTTAGGGTGCTTGTTGTCCCCCTCAAAATGTAGATCAAAGAGTTTTCCAATTTCTGATGCATTAATAGATAAATCTAAATCGACATTATTCGTAAAAGAAAAGGAGAACCCTACCTCATTGCTATTTACCTTCTTATTTTCAATTACTTTATGAATAACCTTCGGACAAAACACAGTATTCCCAGTATTAAGTTCTAGTGTTCTGATCATATCAAAAGTTTTTCCACCATTATCCCAACGCTGTTTAAACCTATCCCAACTCCATACATTCACACCAGCCATCATGCCGAAGCTGTACCCTAGTTGAAAAATAGCCGGAACTTGAGCAATACTAGTTATGTTTATGTTTAATTGACTGTTATCAGCTCTATGTAAATCAATAGAGTACAATAGTTGCTTGATAATTTTGACTGACTGCTTTACATCATCAGCAGAAACAAATGGCTTATCCAATTGTGGACTGAGATTAACCCTATATCTGATTGAGGTATTGTACCCTTCACTTTCCAGTTCTTTATAAAGCTCTTTAGAAGGGACTGCTCTAGAAAAACCATAAATTTCAATAGGTAACAGAGTTGATTTTTTTATTGCTACTTTTTCAAAATAAAAATTAATCAAACCACTTATGATACCCGTACAAAAAGCAATTACACCAAGAATGAGCATGATGGATTGAGGGGTATTATCTTGAGGAAAAAAGAAGTCTGATAGTATGATAATATTACTAGCAGTCTCCTCAGATGAATATCTTTCCAATATAGGTTTCAGTGTTTCCCAATTAGCAAACCATTTTAGGCTATTCCCTGAAAACAATAGAGCTAGTCCAGAAGAAATTAATAATGTCGGAAAAGGCCTCCTTTTAAAAAACACCCTCCATGTTAACTTAGCAAGCTCACTAGCTGTATATACTATTTTCAATTGACAACCCCTATATTAACAAGAACTTAAGCCTTTAGAGTATCCTTGTTAAAAGTAATGTCAATAAGCTTTTTATATGATTTTTATTAGTAACTTGTTTATATAAAAATTGTTGTGGCTAAGTATAACCGTCCACTGATTTAATGGTTTATGAGGTGCTATGGGGGCAGTTGCGATTTAGCTTCCTGAGGCGAAAGGGGCACATTGCGAGATAGAAGATATGAATGTTCTCTATTTCAATTCGTGGCTATAATCACTAGACAACTACATAGAGAATTATTTTATGCAAATCAAAACAGTTAAAGATAATGAGCTCGCTCTAGCTCGTGTTGGAGTACTTTGGGGCGCTCTACCAAATTCATCAGAGGCTGCTGAATTAGAGGCTCTAGTGACATTAATTCACGTATTTGAAGAAGAAAATTACCCAATTGCTACACCAGATCCAATGGAAGCGATTAGATTTCGTATGGAGCAACAAAAACGCTGATGTTGTGGCTAGGCAATGAGGTACTTCTATTTCGTTATAGGAGGCGTTTGAGTACCATTTTAGGGACAAAAAAGCCCGATTAATGAGTGTATAGTAAAAAACATGTACATCACCGAGTGGGTGATAGATCTTATATTAAATGTTTTTTAGATTAAGTTCCCGAAGGTCAATAGTCGGTTCATCCCCTCCAATTATCAACTGAGTATATAGTTTCACCTGCCAATTGAAACGCTAGTTATATCTAAAACATCCCTGTAAGTCGTTATAAATAGGCAATAAAAATGTTACTCTTATTTTAATGTAAATTAATCATCGAGACCAACAACATGAAAATAATGGATATTCTTCAAGGACGTGTAATAGATCCTGTCGATGAGGAAGTTTGCATAGAATCTCAGTTATATACTTTAGCCTCTGAGATTGAAAAGAAATCTAGAGCTCATTTAAAAAGAGTCATATCAATACTTACAGAATTTGATTTACATGATGAAAAGCACTGTATAAAAGTCGTCGAAAATATAGAAAATTTATTGGGGGAGGAAGTTTTAAATAACCTATCTAGTTATGAGTTGTTCTTACTGCACTTGTCGTCATTTCTACATGACTGTGCTATGGCTCCTGCAGACTGGGAAATAAAACTATTTAAACTTACAGAGGGAACTAATAAATACAACAATAAAAGTTCCAAACTTAGGCATGATTTGAATGCTCCTTTAAAATTATCAGACGCCATCAGGTTTATTAAACAAAATAAGACTGAACTTTACAAAGAATTCTCGGAGGTTGCCGACTGGTTATTCTCGCCTTCAGAAGAGAACAAACTAGAGGTTGAATTAGCTGAATTGTTAATCAAATATCAATCCTTTAGAAATGGCTATAAAAGCGAAATTACTAACTTAAAATCAAAAGAAGAATTTGAACTTTTAAATAAATCGATAAGAACAGGGTTTATTCGATTTAATCATCATATAAGAGTAGAGCAATACATAAAAAATCTTTCAAAAATATTCCAACAGAAATTAGAGCAAGCTGCTTGGGGAAAACAATTAGCCCGAGATTTAGCTGCTATATGCAGATCCCATTGCGAGAATATTTCTTTTATAGATACACTAGATATCAAGTCGCAGTATTACGGTAAAGAGACTGCTAATCTTCAATTTGTAGCAGTAATGTTGCGCCTTGGTGACATTATTCATTTTAGTTACGATAGAGCTCCTATAGCGATTCGTTCATCAATGGTATTCGACTCTGAATATAGTTTTCAAGAATGGGCAGTTAAAAACAACGGGGTTAATTATAGTATTGATGATGGGATAATTTCCTTCAAGGCATTTTGTGATAAACCTAAAGATTATTTTAAAATTCATGAATATATAGACTGGATTGATCTTGAAATTCAAAATTACTTCCGCTTTGATAGGAAATGGGAATCTAGTTATATTCCTTCATTATCAGAAAAAGTAAATAGAGATGGGATAAAACACGATGAGGATGTTTTTTTCCCTATGAGAGATCTTAGGTTTAAGTTAAATCAAAAACACATATTAAACCTTTTAATGGGTGTTGGGCTATATAAGGATAAATATGCATGTTTGAGGGAGCTTTATCAGAATGCTCTGGATGCATGTAGGAGTTTAAAATCGTCTTCAAATTTAATATTAGATAATAAAATTGAGTTTGGCCTTATTGATGATGACGGTACGTACCTTTATTGTCATGATAATGGTATTGGTATGAATAAAGATATCATTGAAAACTATTTGCTAAATATAGGTAATTCATACTATAAATCCTCCGATTTTTTTAAAAAACAAGCTGAGTGGGGGGGAGACTTTACACCTACATCACAATTTGGAATTGGTATCTTATCGTGCTTCATGATTGGTTCTCGCATTGAGATCACAACAAAAAAAGTCGATGGTAAAATTATTTCATGTGCGATTGATGGGCCTCACGAAAGTTTTTATTACAAAGTAGTGGATAAGCTGGATGTTGAAAAATTAGGTCGCTCTGGCACTGTTGTTAAAAT
>NZ_JAHNZV010000172.1 GCF_022267535.1 Psychromonas antarctica | reverse complement strand
TCATAGGTCAGTTGTTTATATGTTTTCATTGTTGCATCTCTTGCCGGAGAAAAAGCGATTAGCATATATTCAGCTGACCGTTTTTTCTACCTATTCAAGTTATGCACTTATTATTTGAATCCAAGAGTTGATAAAAGAGCAGTATGTAACAGATAAAGCCATCCATTTAATACTTGATGGTGCAGGATATCATCGAAGTGATGCAGTCAAAACTCAAGCAAAAGAGTTTGGAATTACACTGCATTATTTACCTCCTTACAGTCCTAACTTGAACCCAATAGAGCGGTTGTGGAAGGTGATGAATGAACATGCTCGAAATAACAAGTATTTTGCAACAGCGAAAGAGTTTCGACAGAGCATTGATGAATTTTTTGATAATACATTGCCTCAAATTGGACATGTTTTAGCGAGCAGGATTAACGATAACTTTCAGACGTTCAATTTTTCATCTTGAATGGCAACGGGTATATATTTCCCCGATTAATGCTAATTGCCATCGAACCGTAGTTAAAGTTAGTTCTTCCATTGTTTGTAAAACTAAATTTAATTTTTTCTAACCTGCTGTTATACACATTTATTGGTACGTACTAACTCGCTTAGAATAATTATTTTTTGCAATGTAAATGTCATGTCTTCATTCTTGCATATTCTTGCGGTATTTATTCTTAAATTTGCAACAACTTCAAACCGTCAAAATATAAGTATTGAATTAGTCAATTCACTACTTAACAAGTAGTAACAGATTAGGTAGCTAATTTGTTACTTAAGTATACAGTACATAATTAGGCAGCTAATTTGTTACTTAAGTATACAGTACACAATTAGGCAGCTAATTTGTTACTTAAGTATACAGTACACAATTAGGTAGCTAATTTGTTACTTAAGTATACAGGACACAATTAGGTAGCTAATTTGTTACTTAAATAATATGTGTTAGATTGTTTTTCTCCATTTTATATTTTCTCGCTTTGTTTTTTAGTGTTGCCAGAGATAATTTTATAGGCGCGGTAAGTGCTTTTTGGTGTTGTGGTTTGATATGAATCCACAGAGGGTTCGAGGAAAACGGACAATAAAGTTTGATAATTTAAACTGAACACAGACTTCATTATAATGATTCAATACTGAGGGATCCCCACAAAATATCATAAATTCCCTAGCCGTATAACTAGGCTGGGTAATTTATGTAAAACCCAAATAATAACAGTATCATCTATCATCTATCATCTACCTTATACCGATCATCATTAACAACTTCTCTGCCAAGGTAAATATGCGACAAAACTCGCCTGTTTTTTACAGTGTTCGCCTGCAATGAATGATGGTAGTTTAATTGCTCTGCGGCAAATCCTATGCACCACAAAATATAAATAATTAGGGCGCCAATAAGCAGAAGTATATCAAATCTCTCTGGTGTTCTAGAGTTTGCGAACTCAAGAATGATGCCTAGTTTGGCGTTTTTTGTGTCCCTGAATGCTTCTTCAATTTGCATTCTTTTTTTGCATAGCTTAACCACTTTTTTAGGTTTGTTATCCCAACTTTGTGGCAGGCAACTGATTAAAAAACAAGGTTCATTTGCTTTTTTTCTTGATACTTATCTGTACTGCATTGCGATTTACCACCGCGTAGCTTTTTCTTTACTCGACCTATTTTAGAGCCTTCATAGATCGTCGCAATACAAGGGTGTTTAGTTTTTTTACTATAATAAATATCACCTAAAGTGGTAGCTTTACTGTTTGCAGATGAAAACCATTCACTGCTTCTTTGCCAATTCTTATCATCAATTGATAATTGAACATTACCCCTTACCCTACAAACCCAGTACCATCCCATATTTTCAATTGCTTTAAACCAAGGGGTTTTAAAAATAGCATCGGTTAGATTATTGGACGACAACCTTCTGGTAAACAATATTCAATTGAATCAAGTAATGCTTGGTGAGCTTTCGCAGTGTTAAGCTCACTCTCTTCATACGTTTTTTCATAAATAGTTAGTGCGCGCCCACCCATCGGAATACTGACACGTAATAATTGAAATATCTTGCTTCCATTAATCGGTGATCAGTCAACAGCAATGGATGACGGTCATTTGCAATAAGTGTTTCGCTCATATATCGATAAAAATCAACACGTTCAGAATGAAGGTAAGTATTTCCACAGAGGCGATCTGCTCGTTTAATATCATGTTTTTTGTCGGTCTTTGAAAACTTTTTTAACCCTCTTCCAAGGTAAGTGACAGTCAACCTTTGATCTAATAATCCCGAATGAACAAAAGTAAATAGTGTATTTAATCTGGTTTTATGCATTTCAGGGTGGGCAAGAGATATTTCATTCTGTATTATTTCGATGACTTTCATGGTGACTTATTATTTGATGTTTTGTGGTGAAATAATTTGATCGTAAATCGCCATGAAAGTCGATCCTCCAAATTAAATTACTCTGAAAATTAGAGGGGATTCGTCAGATTTTAATACATACCGATAACTATACAGACCAAAGCGGGATCAATGGGCGAAATGGGATAGATATAGATGCCTTGACGGGAGGCGGCTCTTTTATGGATAACGCAGCAGGTACAGATGGGGCGCGGTCTAATGTTTATGAGGTCAACCAAGAAAGGTTGATTAATTATGACGTCGATAAAAAGAGGCGAGAAGCCTATGAAGATCTATGGAACAGTGCTCAATAATTGTTATATTTTGGAATTATTAAAGGTCTGATAATATATTAGACACAAATAAAAAAGGGCTATGCAATGAATAAATTAAAAAACATTACAGCAGTAGGATTATTATTGTTTTTTTTAGGTGGGTGTAGCTTAACAACCCAAATCCAGCCAACGGACGCAAATGTACCAGTTGCTATCGCCCCTTTTAATGGTGAATATTCAATAGCATTTAATATTGCTAATCAAACCGATCTAACGAAAGATTACCCTTTTGCGGGGAAAATCCATAGAAGCCCCTTAAAAGACTTCACGAAACAAGAAGTTATAGAAACAAAATCTAAATTAGAAAGCTCAAGAAGCCGCGGCGGTGTTTCTGAAGCAATTGGCTTGTTTAACGTGCTTACGGGCAATCTAACGGGTGTCATTGATATAGCGGGAGGGATGGCGACCGACCTATCATCTTCATCCGACAGGCATCCATCTATCAGTTCCCGATGGATCGTTAGCGTGGATGCGTCCGAATATAAAAATGAATCCGAGGCAAAAAGAGAAATATTAGATAAAATTCAAACGGCTGTTTTGAATGAATTTAAAAAGTACGATATTAACCTACTTGAAACAAAACGTAATGGGCTGACGTTTCATTATTGCCAATTAAAAAGCAATGAGTTTGTTGAGTTAGGCATTACACACCACACCGATTCATCTGACAAAAAAGTTGAGCCCGCGATAAAGCAAATGGTTAGCTTTAATGGTGTTGATAAATTATCCTACGCTATCGGGTTAAGGGATGCTTACTCTTACGACAAGCTCGTTTATCCTGTTAATTTAGAATTATTTACACACAAAGATGTTGTTGGTGATGATAGTTACGATGATTTTATGAAGCGTGTTACAGAACATTTACCGAGCAATTATTATTTTTACCAAGTGTCTTTTCCTAAGTATAGAGCATTCGATCTTAAGCTCTATGTTAACACTGAGATGGTTGTGCCAAGCATTTACACGGAAGGCAAACGCTACGACTTTATAAAGCCTGATACCAAGCCTTTATAAATTAATTGCCTGAAAAAACGCCGCTTATTTTAAATAAGCGGCGTTTTTTGTTTGCCCAGCAAAGCTGGCAAACCCGCTCACTTGCAAGAGAGTGAGATCACCCTGATTGAGGGGAAGATAATCCGAATGGCAAGGGCGTCACTGGCTAACGGTGGGGTCTGAAGGAAGCC
>NZ_JAHNZV010000171.1 GCF_022267535.1 Psychromonas antarctica | reverse complement strand
CTGCTCAAATGCAGTAATAACGCTACTAAGTTGCTCTGGATTTGACATAATTAAGTCCTGATGGATGAGTTACCCGTATTAAATCAGAACAAAAAATGGAAGTTGAGCTACGCTGCCGTAAGCTCACAAGTAACAATAAGCTTCAATTTATCAACATTGTGGTCGTCTCTTATCTCCCCCAATAATGCCTATTTAAATTAGCACATTACAATATGTGCTAATAATATCGACAATAAGGTCATATCACTATATAACTTGCTTTTGCATTGATAATTGACCATTTACTTCGTTATCTATGATCCTCAAACGCAAGAGGTATAGCTTGTTTTATATTCGAGCCAGGTTATGGCTAATTCTTTATTTTATCGCCTTTCTATTTATTTGGGGCATATTCTTACCTTTTTGGGGGATTTGGCTGGAAGGGCAAGGAATTTCCAGTAGTGATATAGGCTTACTTTTTTCAGCGGGTCTGTTATTACGTTTTCTCAGTAACCTGACTTTATTACCCAGAATATCGAGTGGCATTAGCTTATTACGCTTGCTACGTTTCTTAGGTCTATTAACTTTTATTGCATTTACGCTCCTTTTTTATCTACAGGGCGATCTATGGTTGGCCATTATTACCTTATGCGTTAATTTTTTTATGGCCCCTATGATGCCTCTAGGCGACGTCATAGGTTCGCGTCTAGTTAAACAGATTAATTTAGATTACGGTCGCGTTCGGTTATGGGGATCATTGGCTTTTATTGCCGGATCAACTTGTGTTGGCTGGTTAATTGTTGAGTACGGGCAGCAAGCTATTTTATGGCTGATTGTTTGTGCAACACTACTTCTATATTTACTGAGTTTATTGAATTTATCTCCACAACTAGCAGAAAATGATCCATCAGAAACGCCCTTATCGGGCTCCCTGTTAGCACTGTTTAAACGTCGGGATGTGATCCTATTCTTAATTATCACAGGGGCTATTCAAGGTAGTCATGGTGCTTATTATGCTTTTAGCAGCATTTATTGGAGTCACTCAGGCATTAGTGAAACTAATATTGCCTACTTATGGGCGCTAGGGGTTTTCGCCGAGGTCCTCGTGATGCGCTTTAACAGTAAACTATTTAATCGCTGGTCAATTAAGCAGATGCTTTTATTAGGATTAGTCGCCAGCATACTGCGTTGGCTAATGGTTGCAATAAGCAGCGATTTGTATCTTTTAGGCCTGTCACAAACATTACACGCATTCACTTTTGCGGTAACACACTTAGCCGCTATTCGTTATATTGGGTTGCAAGAGAACAAGGAGATGATGCGTTATCAATCGCTTTATTCAGCAGTTGCACTTGGCCTTATTTTGGCTCTATTTACCTATATTTCAGGAGCTTTTTTCGAGTCACTACAAGGCGATATATTCTTGCTAACATCGCTATTGTTAATGCCTATTTTCTGGTGTATAAAAATTTGGAAGATTGATGAAAGAGCAGTGAAACGCTAGGGCCTGTTTATTCGTCGACACAGGGGGGGAGCTAATACATGACAGTACGTGAGGTACTAGTAATCAAACCGTGCAAAGACACGGTTTTGATTACGAACAACAATACAACTAATCTTCGCCTTCAGTGCCACGAAAACGCTTAGTTATACCGTTTAAAAAATTCCTTAATAACTGATCTCCGCAAACCTTAAAATTGCGGTGATCTTTCTTTCTAAACAGTGCCGATAGTTCAGATTTAGAAACTGGAAACTCAGCAGATTCCAATACATCCAACATATCATCTTCTTTGAAGTTAAGTGCAATACGCAGTTTGCGAAGGATATCGTTATTTAACATGACTGTATTTTCGGGTAAAACAATCGGGCTTGAGCCCTCTTTTTTACCGCGTTTTTCATTGATTAGGCCATCTAGAAATAGCGATAAAAGGCTATCTGTGCAGAATATAAAATTTTCTTCACCTTCTTTTGCCATGATGCTACGCAGGTAACTCTCGTCGATTGCATTATCGACAGACGCAAAAATTTCTAACATTTTTTTATCGTTAAGTTGCAACGCATAACGTACACGTCGTAAAACATCATTTGTGATCATAAATTCTCAATAGTTAATAAATTAAATTAGGCATACTATAACTACAATACAAAAATATGCCAGTTCAGAGCAGATAATTAGGCGCTGCACTATTTATCCATTCAAAAATTAAAACGACACAAGGTTAAGCATTACCTTGCACTTTTAGTTGCTGTTCTGCCGCGAAATCCAACATCCGATTTAATGAAACTAACGCGCCTTTGGCAACTGCTTCGGGCACATAAATCTCATGACCTGTCGCATCGCTTAATGCGTCATATACCGCTTTTAAACCATTCATAGCCATCCATGGACAATGAGCACAACTACGGCATGTTGCGCCATTACCAGCAGTCGGTGCCGCTAATATCACTTTATCTGGACAAGCTTGCTGCATTTTGTAAAAAATACCTGTATCGGTAGCCACAATCAGTTGCTTATTCGCTAAAGTTTGTGCGGCTTTAATTAACTGACTAGTTGAGCCAACTGCATCGGCTAACTTGACAACGCTCATAGGTGATTCAGGATGAACTAAAACAGCAGCATCGGGATAAACAGCTTTCATATCACGAAGAGCACTGGCTTTAAACTCATCATGCACAATACAATCACCTTGCCACATCAACATATCTGCTTTGGTTTTTGCCTGAATATAACTACCTAAATGACGATCCGGGCCCCAAATTATTTTCTTACCTTCACTATCAAGATGCTCAACAATCTCTAATGCAATGCTTGAAGTAACCACCCAATCAGCACGCGCTTTAACAGCTGCGGAGGTATTTGCATAAACAACAACAGTGCGCTCCGGATGCTGATCGCAAAAATCAGCGAAAGATTCTATAGGGCAGCCAATATCTAATGAACAAGTTGCTTCAAGCTCCGGCATTAAAACACGCTTCTGCGGCGTCAGAATTTTAGCCGTTTCCCCCATAAAGCGCACACCAGCAATAATTAATGTTTGTGCTGAATGATCACGACCAAAACGAGCCATTTCAAGAGAATCAGCGACATAGCCGCCGGTCTCTTCTGCTAAAGCTTGGATTTCAGGATCAGTATAATAATGAGCAACCAGCACCGCATCTTTAGCAATCAATAGCTGTTTTATCTTCGCTTTGTAATCAATTTTTTCTTGATCTGAAAGCACCATCGGCTTAGCAGGAAACGGGTAGTCAGAACCAATAAGGGGAGAAAATTTGCTCATCAGCATCTCTTAGATATTAAAAATGGGAGCAAATTATAACAATTGCGTGGACTAATGTGTATAAAATTAAGTAAAGATAACTTATATCGCGGATATTTAACACTAGGGGGATAATAGAATTGGTGGGCCGTGAAGGATTTGAACCTTCGACAAATGGATTAAAAGTCCACTGCTCTACCAACTGAGCTAACGGCCCTAAATAAATTAGGCTTACTACTGAAGTCGAAGGTATCACCTTTGACTCTTATCAACCCAAGTGGATTAAAATTTAACTTCTAAATCAACTGAGCTAACGGCCCTAAATAAATTAGGCTTACTACTGAAGTCGAAGGTATCACCTTTGACTCTTATCAACACAAGTGGATTAAAATTCAACTTCTAAATCAACTCAGCTAACACCCGAATGTTTTCGGTTTTTTTACGATAAAGTATTGACTTCTACAATAACGTAAAGTGGTGGGCCGTGAAGGATTTGAACCTTCGACAAATGGATTAAAAGTCCACTGCTCTACCAACTGAGCTAACGGCCCGAATATTTTCGGATTTTTCAATAAAATATTGACTTCTACATAACGTAAAAGTGGTGGGCCGTGAAGGATTTGAACCTTCGACAAATGGATTAAAAGTCCACTGCTCT
>NZ_JAHNZV010000170.1 GCF_022267535.1 Psychromonas antarctica | reverse complement strand
GTGATGAAGCCACTTATCAAATACAATACAGCGCGACAGAAAAACCAACCAAACTCATCGGTTTTGACGGCCGAGAGCAAACTTTTCAATATGATGTGCTCGATAAATTAGTGGCCGTTAATGATGGTGACAGCCGCTTTATTACGCTTAAACGCGATAATCGTGGCCGTATTATTGACCAGCATAGCGTTAAATCACCTAACGATGGAGATGGGGCGTTTAATAGCCATAATTTTTATCAATATGACAAGATTGGTCGGGTGATACTTGCCCACAATAGCGATCGTGTTATCCAGCAGCAATACCATCTTAATGGACAGATAAGTCAAAGCAAGCAGGGCGACTGGTTATTTGATTATACCTTCAATGAACAGGGCAAACGCAGTGGCTTAACCCTGCCTGATGGCAAAAAAATCGGTTATTTATATAATGAATTGGGGTTATTAAACAGCCTAACGCTTGTGCAACCAGACAAAAATGAAACCGCCTTATTAGCACTTGAATACAGCGCGGCAGGGCAAGTTACTCAACAAACATTAGGCAACGGCATCACCTTGCAGCAAGACTATGATGTTCGCTCGCGTTTAACAACGCAAGATTGGTCAGGTCAGCAGGGCTATCACCAACAACGCCGCTATCAATACGACAAAAAAAATCAGCTCATCAGCAGCACGGAGCAGACGCAAGGAAAGGTTAAAGATGATGACCATACGCACAACAAACCAAGTCAACGTCGTTTTAGTTATAACAAATTAAGTCAGTTAGTCAGCTCGGAGTGCAAAACTCAAACAGAAGCGCACAGCACACAAAGCAAAGATACAACAGAAAGGTTTGACTGGGATGCGTTTGGTAATCCACTGGTTGATAAAAGCAAAGCAAAAAAAGACCAAGAAACCCGAGTCGAAAAAGACCGTTTGCTGAGTTTTGCGGGCAGCGATTACCGTTACGATAGCTCAGGCAATCAAATCGCTAGTACCGCCACTGGCTTAATTCAAAAACGCAGTTTTGATGGACTCAACCAACTACGTCAGCTTAATAGCAACGGCACACTCAGCCAATATCAATATGATGCATTAGGCAGGCGCAGTGCAAAAATCACGGAATCAGGTAAAACGGATTTTATCTGGGATGGCAATCAGCTGATTGGCGAACATACAAACGGACAATACAGTTGGTATATCTACCTGCCGGATAGCTTTTTACCCGTTGCCTTAATCAAAGGCGATGAAATCTATTATTATCACCTTGACCAATTAGGCACGCCGATCTGTTTAACGGACAGTCATGAGCAAGTTGTTTGGCAAAATAATGGCGATTTGTTTGGTGCGGAAGGGGAAAGCAAAGAAAATAGCCTTGAGCCAATAAAAGTAAACAAAATTGAAAATCCGCTAAGATTTCAGGGGCAGTACTTTGATGCTGAATCTGGGTTACACTATAATCGTTTTCGTTATTACTGTCCGAAACAAGGGCGATTTATCCATCAAGATCCGATTGGATTAGCAGGCGGCATCAACCCTTACCAATATGCACCGAATCCAGTAAACTGGGTGGATCCGTTTGGGTTGAGTTGTAAAGAGGGGGCCGCAACCGCTGGGGCGCTTGCGTTAGCAAGACCGTTACCAGTGCAATCCGTAACGAATCTGGCGACTTCGAATATAACGCGAGTGACAGTACAAGCCGCTGCCAATGATGCCGCCTATTTGGCAGAAGAGTCAATGTTTGCTCGCGTAGCCCCAATGCTGGGGACAGTTGCAGGGACTATTGCGCTATTGGTGTATAGCCCATCGCTAGGCGGTGAATTAGAACAGGTTGCAGCAGCAGATGGCACGACTTATTCCAAGTATAGCGATGAAATGATTTATAGCGCCGTTGGTGCGGATGGTGAAACATGGAGTACAAGCAATCCACAACAAGATATGCAATACAGAATGTGGAAAGCCGATGGTGGAGAAGGTACACTTGAGGATTGGTTATCGCAAGGGAAGCCTGATGTTGGAGGAATACCTAATGTAGCTCCAAACAATAGCTCAAATGCAACTGTCCCAGAGCAAGTACCTATGTCTCAAGCTGAATATGACCGCATTATTAATTTAGAACAGAAAAAAAGGCCTGAAGATGTAACTGAATACCTTGATGCTGATTATGTCGCCAATCACCTAGCAAAATTCGAAAATGAAGGTGGTGCTTTCATACAGGTAGAAGCCTGGTTAGATAATCCTGAGTACCCATCATATCAAAGCAAAGGGAAATTTGTTGGTCTTAAATCTGAAATGGACTTAGTTATTGCTAAATATAAAGCATCAGGAAATGATTGGAAAGTTTTGAGGGATGAATTGAATCTTGGAGAAAATGAAGATTTTTCGAATACAAGAATAGTATATGTTAAACTTCCTCCTAAAGATCCTCGGTTTAACTATGAGATGCCAACAGGTAATGAAAATGGTGCTTATGAAGGTGAATGGGTGCCTGGAGGTTACACTAAAAATGGCACAGCAGAAGCTACGCTAACAGGTGGTGATAATATTGTCCACGACAATAATGTAGATAATATTGTTGAATTATTAGACGGAAATGCAGAGTTACTTCAATGAAGCAAAATCTTTTTGAGTATGCGATAAATAATGATGAATGTACCGACTTCTTTAAGGGAGAAGGTAAGTATTTTTCATTAAATAGGGACTCTAGCGAACATGCTTATTTGTTAAATATAAATAATCATATCGGATCATATTTCCGTGATTATGGAGGCACAGCTGAGAAATTCCGCAATGCATTTATTTGCTACGTTCAAGAATCAAATCCCAAGAATATAAAAGAACTTAACGTTATATTGAGGAACATTTATAGCCTTATTCTTTGTGAACAAAGAAATGTAATCCCCAAAGATACATTGGTTCAAAGTATGGATGATGAAATATATAAAGAATTATTTTCATTCTTTAGCGTTTCACAAAAGACATGTCCTAAATGTTTGGAAGTGATTCGAAACTATCAATTATATTTTTCTCGAGTTGAAGGAAATTTAATTTCAACATTATTAAAATCTATCGTAGAGAAAAATTAATGAGCATTATGTATCCTATAAAAAGAACATTTGAAAAGTCACGTGCTGAAAATAAAATTATTATGGTACTTCCCGAGTTTGTTACTACGCTTTTTTATGCGGTATCTATTTCATCGGAGGGGCAAGGCGTAGATGATTTAGTCTTAACTAAATCTTTTGATAACGCTGAAATGTGTGTGACTATTTCACCAAATTTAAATCTTGTAGAATTTCCTGAATTTAATGTTTTAACTATTAGGGGGAGGGATATTCTAAAAATAATCCCTGAAAATTCAGGTGTTATTGTTGTTTATGAAAACGGTGCAGATTATTTAACCAGTAAACAAGTTGCGTTATTTAAACAAGTTATTGATTAACAGATCATGTGTAAAATGATTAACTAAAAACCGGATCAGGGTCAGGTCTTTAATCTTGAATGTCAATTACAGATGATGGGGTCAACTCTTTCATTTTGCATTATTTGATAAATCATGGGGTTATGTGTTGCCTTTTCAATAAATTGGTGATGTTGTATCAATCACGCTAGTTCACCATTTAATCTATTAATCCAGCGGCTAAGCACACTCTGTTTAGTCGTTTTTTTATAGCTAAATCTTCCACACCAAAAATGTTGCCGGCTATCAAATAACGAGGCGACGACGGCGCGTACGATTATTATTTTGACTATAACGGCAATAAAAGCACCAGCACCGATAGCTTAGGCAATACTGAGCACTATTTTCATAATGAACAAGAGTTACTGACCTGTTATATCGATGCGAACGGCAATAAAACCGAGCATAGCTATGATACTCAAGGGCGTAAAATCAGCACCCTTGATGCCAACGGACACAGTA
>NZ_JAHNZV010000017.1 GCF_022267535.1 Psychromonas antarctica | reverse complement strand
GTAACGTACATACTTAACATGAAAAATAGAATCAATATCGAGCAAAGTAAAGGCGGCCACCTCATTGACTATAAAGCTAGATATACAAGCCAGTGCTAACGGCCCCCTTCGAATGAGTATTCTGGCGTATATTTATTCACTGACTAAATAACATATTGTTTAAATTACATTAAGGGCAACTCTATGTGGGTTTATAATCGAAAAGTACTGAGCGCTTTTCTCTTGTTTAATTTTTTATTTGTCTTAACAGTCAATTCAGCGGTGCTTGCTGATCTCTTTGATGAATGGTGGAGTACGGGGTCTTATAATCACGGACTACTGGGTTTAGCCCTTGCATTGTATGTTATTTGGACGAAAAGAGAGGTGTTTGCGTCCCCGCAAGGTAATATACTTGCCCTACTGTTGCTGAGTGCGACCAGTTTGTTGCTGCTGCTAGCCAGCCTAGCCAGCATTGGCCAATTACAAATGTTAAGCTTATTTCTGGTGATAATAACTTTATTAGTTTCTTTTTATGGTTTTCAATCTATCAATAAGTTATTGCTGCCTTTAGTGATGATACTTTTGGTACTGCCAATTTGGAATGTGCTGCAAATCCCCTTAAGAGAGATATCAACTTGGGTAAGTTTTCATAGCGTTGATCTACTTGGCTTTGAAATAATTAGGCAGGGATACAAGCTAATCACCCCCGGCGGAACCTTTATAGTTGAAGAGGCCTGTTCCGGCCTAAGCTTCTTTTTGGCATCTGCGTTATATGCAGTTTTTGTTGCGCAAATTAATCATCTATCTCGTCAAGCAACGCTCGTTTTTTTCGCTTTCGCCGTGGCCGTCGCAATTGTCGCTAACTGGATTCGCATCACTGTGATAGTGATCGTCGGCAGCCAAACTGCGATGCAACATTTTATTGTTCAGGATCACTTAACCTTTGGCTGGATGGTTTTTGCCGCTTGCTTTGTATCCGTCATCATTATAGGGAATATCTACTTCGGCGAACAAACTCCCGATAACAACGAACTCCCAAAGGCGATAAGAAAAACACCGCAAATTCGCCTCAGGTATTTGTTCGCAGTATCAGCAATCACGCTATTTTTTGCGCTAATGACAGTATTGCTTCCCTCTCGTTTTGATTCAAAATATAAATTCATACTGCCGACTATCCCACTTTATACACAATTGACACAAAATAATGCATCCAGCCCAAATTGGCATCCTGTTTCACATGGCGCCAGCAGCGAGGAGTTTAACTATTTTTTACAAGGCAAGGAATTACTCCAAGTTTACTTGGCAAATTACATTCGTCAGCGGCAGGGAGAAGAGATGATCTTTATTGAAAATCACTTGTTTGATGAAAACCGCTGGTTCGATGTCAGACAGCAGACTATCCAGTTAAATTCGCCTTTTCTGGAGCAGATTAATTTGATAAGGCTCCGTCGGGATGGCCATCGTTCCCGTTTAATTGCTTACTGGTACTTGGTTGATGGTCAGTTTAGTGCTGATAAAAAAACGACTAAATGGCATGAAATTCAAGCGGCAATTAAAGGTCAGCCTGGCGCTACGCTAATTGCAATTGCATTTGATTACAAAAATGAAAATGAGACGTTCGCGTTAAAAACTATTGCTGACTTTGCCACCGCCTTTACCTTACAACCTATCAGCATCAACAGAGCGATATAAGAAGAGTTTATGCAAGCACTATCTTGGTATGTAAAACGTATTAAAACGATGTCAGCAAAAGAGATAATTTGGCGTATTACGTCACTTTCTAAATCACTTATTGAGCATCTACGGGTAAAAACAAATTTTTTGCCCAAGGCGAAATTTATTCCCAGTTATCAAGAAAATGCAAAATTTTCTCCCGCATTTTCTGTATTTGTTGGGGATATCGGAAAATTCAATCCCGCATGGAAACCTGCACTACTGAGCAAAGCCGATAAAATCCTGCAACATAAGCTCAGTTTTTTTGATCTTCAAGATCACGATTTAGAAACACCGATAAACTGGCACAAAGATCATGCAACGGGGCAGCCAACAAGTCTGGCCGCCATTATGTCTGTGAATTACCGTGATATTCGCATCAATGGGGATTGCAAATTAGTTTGGGAACCAAACCGGCATCACCAGTTGGTTGTATTAGCCCGAGCTTATCAGGTGACGGGGCAAATGAAATATGCACAGGGCGTTGTCAATCAACTTACCAGTTGGCTAGATGCCAATCCATACGGTTATGGGATGAACTGGCGCAACCCACTTGAATTGGGTATAAGAATAATTAACTGGGTATGGGCTATTGATCTCATTCTCGCTTCGGGACTATTTATTGGCGATTTTAAGGCGCGCCTATTAAACAGCGTTTATTTACATTGTCGTGATGTCAGTGGAAAATTTTCACAAGGCTCATCCGCTAACAATCATCTAGTGGGGGAAGCTGCTGGTGTTTATATTGCAGCCAGTTACTTTTCAATGTTAAAAGATGCGCAACACTGGCGCCAGAAAAGCAAAGCAGTGTTAGAAACAGAAATACAGGCGCAAACATTTTCTGATGGCTGCAGCAGAGAGCACGGTTTTAGCTATCAATTTTTTGTTTGGCAGTTTTACCTTTTTTCATCACAGATTGCGCACTGGCAAGGAGATGTTTTTTCACCTGCTTATCAGCACACACTCAATAAAATAGCAGAATTCATCGCCTTAATCGCGCAAGGAGGTGACGATTACCCTATGTTGGGCGATCAAGATGATGGTTACGCACTGGATCTAGGCGATCATGTACATAACATTAATGCACTTTGCGATCTGGCTGCGCATCTTTATGACGATCACATATTCAATAGCAGCACTCAGAGGCCAAGTGAGTCGGCCTTTTGGCTTTTTAATCAACGTATTGAACGCCGCCAGCAAACTACCTCACAATCCACAGTCTCTTTAAGTTCGCATAAGTTCAGTGCTTCAGGTTATTATTTACTACAGGCGGGAAGTTTAGAAAAGCAGGATCAAGTGAGTGTTTTATTCGATTGTGCGGAGCTTGGATATACCGCAATTGCAGCTCATGGCCATGCAGATGCACTGAGTTTGGTGATGCGAATTAATGGTCTAGATTTATTGGTCGACAGTGGCACATACGATTATTATAGTTTCCCAAATTGGCGAGATCAGTTTAGAAAAACACAAGCACATAATACATTAGAAGTAGATGGACGAGATCAATCGGTTATGACTGGCCCCTTTATGTGGGAACAGCATGCTAAGGCGCAGTGTCTAAAATGGCATGCCTCTGATATTGGTGGAGAGGTCATAGGCCAGCATAGCGGATATAAAAGACTCAGCTCACCACTCGTACATCAACGATCACTGGCGCTGGATTCACAAAAAAGACGCTTACAAATTAGCGATCAAATTTTAACGCAAGGCGATCATGATATCGCACTTTATTTTCATCTGTCTGAATATTGCTCTGATATAAAGATTGATGGTCAAATTTGTCGGCTAAATTTAGGTGAAAACCAGGTAGTTATTTCTTTCCCTGATAATTTAACACTAGAAAGCATTCACGGTGAATGGCATAAAGATCCAGACCACCCCTCATTAGGTTGGATAAGTCGTGGCTATCATCAACGCACAGCCATTACCACTTTAATCGTGAAGGGAAGCGTGTCTAGAGAGCAACTATTTACTACGTCAATTGACTGGGTTTAATAAAACCCGCACGCGGCCTACAGTGCACGTTACTTGGATAGCGGTTTAAGGTAGCGCCCCGTCGGCCAAATTTTTTTGAAACTAAAGAGAATGTTTTTAGGCTTGTTATGCCAAATAAAAAGGTTGGCACCTAATTTTTTGTCAGCAAGCCAACGCCTTTTATGATCGGTATAGCCCCCCAAAAAATCATAGCACTTTAGCCCCTCAGAACGGCAATTTAGAAATGAATAATGACGTAATACTTGCCCTGTTCCACCTAAAAAATCAGGGTTATAACCTTCTTGAATAGCAAAAAATTCATTGTTGTAAACATAACCAAGTTGCATTGCCTGAGTTTCACCATTGCTTTCCAATCGGAGCAATCGGAGCCAACCTTTTTGTAAGGCTATTGGCACAAATGTTCGGTAAAAATCGGCCAGTTCCGGACGTCGCTCAAAGGTTCCGAGACCGGCATCTATCCAATGCTTATTATGTAACGAAAACAATGTTTCGATATGTTCTGTAATGCGAGAGTGGTTATCACACATTTCAATATGCCACGGTCCAAGCTTATCGAGACGGCGACTAGTTTGACGAATATTAGTGCGTAAACTTTTTGATAAACTCGGCAATATATCTGCAGTCAATGTAGTTAAAGAGGTCTGAGCAAATTCTACCGTGCGCTGATTACAGTTCAGTCGCTTTTCTGCGGCCAATGCTTGCAGTAAAGAGTTCCCCCCTTCCGTCCATGCCGATATATTGGTAAACCAGATAAAATCCCAAATAGGTTTAACCGCAGTAGAAAGCAAGTGCTGCCACAACATGCGTTTAAGGGCCAAACTATCCGCCGCTTCAACAATAAAGTTGGCGTATTCAGAACCGGATCCCTGATCGCCAAGAATTCGCAATGCCTGATAAGGAATAAAATTCACAAGACGATACGTTTGGATATAAAAAGGGGCTATGGCAATAATTTTATTACCATTCAAAATGACCAGTATATGAGGTTTAATTGATTTTTTTTGTGTTTTCCGCCAACAATTAATCCACTCCCATGTCAGAAAAATGTTATCGGCATCTGATTGTTTTAGGAGCTTCTCCCACACAACCTTCAGCACTTTAAAATCATCCCATTCTCGAATCACTTTAACGCTAGCTGATTGTTTTATTTCAATTCGCATGACCAGAATCTCAATGTCGTAAACATCTTTTAAAAGTTAATATATTATCATGAAAAATAATTTAGCCCGCTAATAAATGCCTGCATTGCAAAAAAAACTTCGCTGGTTGCATCATTGAGAAAACAAAACATTTACCATCAATAACCCGTAAAAGCAAATCATTCTTATCGATTTAAATTTGATTTTCAATTTCAATAAAGATTGAATAAAATCCAAAATCAATATATTTACTAACTGACGAAAATGATTAATTTAACATCAAAAGCTATTTCTAATAAGTTCCATCCGATTACTGTAATCTGTTGTTTGTGCCTATTACTTTTAACGGCATGTAATCAGAACTCATCTTCTGATATAAAAACAAACAACGCCGTTAATCTTAACTTGGGAGATGATTTAAGCATCAGTCTCGGTGATAGCGTTGAATTAACTGCACAGATCAATCTAAAAGATATGGATTTAGCGACATATCAATGGATACAAACATCAGGAAATACTATCTCACTAAGAGAAGATGACAAACCATACATATCGTTTATAGCAACTGAAAATGATTCATTAGAATTTCAACTTATCGTAACTGACGGCCAAGGTATAGAATATACTGATTCAATAGCGATAACCGTATTAGCAGAAAGTACGCAATATACTGCTCAGCTAAGTTGGACAGCACCTACAATCAATGAAGATGGTTCGTCAATAACTAATTTAGCTGGCTATAATATATACTATGGAGAGTCTGAAGCAGATCTTAATACGTTAATCGTAGTTAGTGATCCGACGCAAACCTCTTATGATATTAAGAAACTAGATCCAGATCACCATTACTATTTCTGTGTAACCGCTTATAACGACTCTGGGCAGGAAAGCCAAGCTAGTGGTATTGTCGATATTATTCTGTAATGAATAATTCATAAATATTTACACTGAGAAATTTAAATTTAATGACTACTGAATGAATAATGATGCTAAATATGTAGCCATTAATTTGGCTAACATTTTGGTGCCTAGTTTTGTTTTTTCTTTGAATAAAATCTACTATTACACATTGAAAGTCTAATTACTATGTTTTTTTGATTTCGATCAATGTTTACGTAAAAAGAGCATTTTTCATCCAATCCCGATTGCAACAAAAAATAGAGAAATGAAAAATAAACATCACTTTCAAGTCAGTAGTCAATTGTAAAGAAACGATTGACTGCTGGTATCGTTATTACGCCTGCTGAATACGTTAGTGAAGCAATCATTACTGCTGTCGCTGTTTTTTGGGCTGATTGATCATCTACTCGCTTCAAAACGGTAAAACTGATTTCCTGTTTACCCCACGCTTCACTGTACTAGCCACAACCAATTAGATCAATTGAGAATCAATAAATTATGCCTAGTAATCAGCAACTTAAGGCGCCCGTCAACACTTACTGGCTCATTAACAAACTATCTAAGGGCTTGTTTATCCTTGCTGTGTAATTGATAAACGCATCCTTTTCTACACAAGTATTGGCTAATTACCCAAAAAATTGACTTTTAAAGCACATGCGCTGACAAATAGTTTATTAGCTAATAACATTGCGTTGATCTGCCCTAAGCCCTCCAATAACAAGTTTAGACTCTATTTCTTTAATTTTGAGTCAATTACATCAATCATAGTTTTTATCGTTGTAATGGCGTTATAAGCAGCTAAATATCGCTTAACTGTCTTAGTCGAAGCTTCATGGTTCATCGGTTAGTTGTTTATTGTTAGATTTTTTTGAAAAGATGCGATTAGCATAGATGCAGGTGGCTACTTTTCTAAATTTATAAGTTATAAGTTATAAGCCTTATAATTTGAACCTAAGTTCTATAAACATAGAAAAAGTGTGAAACAAGTGGGAATTATTCATGTTAAAAAGGCTGATTTTCCAATTATTATTCAGAAATCACTCATTCAGTATCGCTAACACAATGTATTTAAACTATATTAAAAAACATCAGTGGCCAATCAGCCTTGCAGGTCAAACTCAGCACCTCCGTATAATGAGTTTTGAACGTAGAATAACTACCCCCTGTGACCCATACCTTGTTAAGGTTAAATTTGTCTATGCACTGCAAGATATCATCTTCAATGCACTTGTTATTAAATTTTATAATTCATAGGGAAATGTTGAAATAATTATGCCTATTAAAATATTAACTGTTTTTGGTACCAGACCGGAAGCTATTAAAATGGCCCCTCTTGTTGACGCTCTGAATAATCAAACAGGCATTAATGCAAAAGTCTGCGTTACCGCACAACACAGAGAAATGCTTGATCAAGTGCTGGAGTTATTTGCTATCACTCCCGATTATGATCTTAACATAATGAAACCAGGGCAATCCCTTTCCCAGGTAACCACGAGCATATTACTAGGATTAGAGCCTATCCTCAAAGAGTTCAAGCCACATCTGGTGTTAGTTCATGGGGACACATCGACTACATTATCAGCTAGTTTAGCCGCATTTTACCAACAAATCCCAATAGGACATATCGAAGCTGGTTTACGCACTGGCAACCTAAATTCGCCTTGGCCAGAAGAAGGCAATCGAAAATTAACTAGCGCGATTGCAAAGATCCATTTTGCTCCAACTACCTGTTCTCAAATGAATTTACTCAATGAGGGAATTCCGTCTGAGGATATTGAAGTAACAGGTAATACTGTTATTGATGCATTGATGCAGGTAACCAGTAAATTAAAAAATAACAGCCAACTATCTTCGGCATTGGCAGATCAATTCCCTCAACTAGATGCTAATAAAAAATTAATTTTGGTAACAGGGCATCGCCGCGAAAGTTTTGGCGATGGGTTTGAACGAATCTGCGAAGCACTCGCAGAGATCGCGACTAAATATCCAGATATTCAGATAGTTTATCCTGTGCATCTAAACCCCAATGTGCGAGAGCCCGTTAATCGCATATTATCTGGTCTTAATAATGTATTTTTAATAAAACCACAAGATTACCTTCCTTTTGTGTATTTAATGAATAAAGCATACATTATTTTAACTGATTCGGGCGGCGTCCAAGAAGAGGCACCAAGTTTAGGTAAACCCGTTTTAGTAATGCGCGATGTGACTGAGCGGCCTGAAGCTGTAAACGCAGGAACTGTTCTGCTTGTTGGTACGAATAAAAGTAAAATTATTAATGCAATAGAAAGTTTATTACAAGATAAGACACTCTATAATCAAATGAGTCGCGCGCATAACCCCTATGGAGACGGCCAAGCTTGTCAGAAAATAATTAGGAAAATAAAGCATTATTTAGCGCATAACTAAGGTTTAATAAAATTCAAAGGGAATAATTATGACGTTGAAAAAAGTATCAGTGATTGGCCTCGGTTATATAGGGCTCCCTACAGCTGCAATTATTGCTTCTCGTGGTATGAATGTGGTTGGGGTCGAAGTGAATCAAAATGCAGTTGATATTGTTAATGCTGGGAAAATTCATATTGTCGAGCCAGATCTCGATATTGTTGTTCGCAGTGTTGTTTCTACTGGCAATTTGCGCGCAGTAACCACGGCTGAACCCGCTGACGTATTTATAATTGCTGTGCCAACCCCTTTTATTCATAGTGATGATGATAGCCACCAACCAGATCTCAGTTATATTGAATCAGCAGCCAACACAATAGCCCCCGTACTTGCAAAGGGTAACCTCGTCATTCTTGAGTCGACATCGCCTGTTGGCACGACTGAAAAATTAGCTACTTGGCTAGCAAAAGCACGCCCAGATCTCTCCTTTCCACAGAATAGAGGCGATGCGGCAGATATCAATGTCGCATATTGCCCAGAGCGTGTGTTACCTGGATATGTATTAAGAGAGTTGGTCTCAAATGATCGCGTGATTGGTGGGATGAGCAAAAGCTGCAGTACTAAAGCTGTTGAGCTGTACCGTACTTTTGTGCACGGTGAATGCATAGTGACTAATGCACGTACTGCTGAAATGTCTAAACTCACTGAAAATTCATTTCGTGATGTAAATATTGCATTTGCAAATGAGATCTCTATCATTTGCGATAAATTGCAAATAAATGTCTGGGAATTAATAAAATTATCCAACCGTCACCCCCGCGTCAATATTTTAAATCCAGGCCCTGGTGTTGGTGGACATTGTATTGCAGTTGACCCCTGGTTTATTGTTGATAGTTGTCCTAAAGAAGCACAACTTATCAAGCAAGCCCGTTTGATCAATGATCACAAACCTTTCCACGTAATTGAACAAATAATGCACGCCGCTGATGAGTTTAAGCGTCCCGTTATTGCTTGCTTAGGGCTTGCATTTAAAGCTGATATTGACGATCTTCGAGAAAGCCCTGCACTGCACATTGTTGAGCACCTTGCCAGTAAAAAAATAGGAAGACTAATTGCAGTAGAACCAAATGTGAAATCATACCCTGCACATTTAACACAATTAGGTGTTGAGTTTACAAGCTTAGAAACCGCCTTAGCGATTGCTAATGTGATTGTCATACTTGTAGATCATAAACAATTTAAAATGGCAGATAAAACCCAGTTTTCAACAAAAGTGGTGATCGATACACGCGGAATATTATAGAACCTCGATACGTAAATATTGCATATGCACAGATAAGGATAGTGAAACATCGATGATGGATTATTACTCAAAACTAACCCTGTTTGATTATTTAATCGGGAGTGTCGAGATTGCACTCGCGTTGACCGCATTGGTTAAAATAAAAGACGTTAAAATAAAGATTAGTTTATGTTTTTTAGCTTTGTTCGCGGCCCTCTGGCATATTACGTTAACACCTAGTCCTTTTTACAATATATCATCAAGTTATCAATTCCAATTGCTTGAAATATTACGTTATATGGGTTGGTGCTTAGTGCTTGTTTACTTACTAATGTATTCGCAGTCAACCAGACTGCCGATGCGTTGGTCAACGCTTATATACGTCAGTATTACTGTCGTCGTAACTATCTGGGTGTTAGGGTTAAATAGTGCCTTAGCTCAGTTTATACAGCCAAAATCATGGCTCTATATAAAAATCGGAGCGTGCTTAGTTGCTATTGTAATAGCCGAACAGCTGCTTAGGCATGACCAATCAAACCGCGTCAGTAAATTAGTGGCACTCGTTGCACTTACGCAACTGGGTTATGACATGTTTGTTTTTTCTAATCTGTTATTATTTAGCAGCGAAAGCAGTCACCTTTGGTATGCACGAGGCATTATTAGCACTGCAACCTCGTTAATATTAGCATTGGGAATTATTATTTATCCCTTTCTGCAACGACAAGAGAGTAAATTCAAACTATCTCATTCAATCATTATTTTTAATGCCAGCTTTATATTGGCGGGAATATTCCTAATATGCATGGCCCTCTTGGGCGTAGTGGTTAATTCTTTCCATATTGAATGGGTAGAAGTGTCACAAATACTTATTTATGTCATGTCCATCTTTGCCATAACAGCACTCTCCTTTGTTGAGAGATATCGCCAATATGTGACTGTTTGGATTAGCAAAAACTTCTTTAGCAATAAATACGATTACCAAAAACAATGGATAAATTTAGATGCCCTCCTTTCACAAAAACGTAAAGATAATAACGGCTATGAAATAGCACTTTCAGCTGCCACCACTTTATTTAATTGTCATAGCGGCGGTATTTGGCTTAAAGGCCAGCAGTTTTATTCCCCCGTGGCTTTAAAAAACTTTACATTACCCCCCTCACGCGCAATTGAAGTAAATGACAGCCACTTTATACAACTTATGGCAGAAAACGAATGGATATTTCAAGCGCCAAAATATAGCGGCGTTCATGATAAAAAGAACAACAAATACTTACCTAAGTGGTTTATTAACACACCTAATGCATGGACCATAGTCCCATTAAATGATCACCAAGGATTAATTGGTTTTGTGGTTCTCTGCAAAGAATCAATCAATACAGCCATTAACTGGGAAGATTTGGACATATTAAAGCTAACTGGTAGGCAAATAGGCAGTTATCTGAGTCATTATCAGGCATCAAAAAAACTAATTCAAAATCAACAGTTTGATCTATTTAATAAGATCACAGCGTTCGCCATACACGATATCAAAAACCTCATTGCACAACAGAGTTTAATGGTTAACAATGCCGAAAAATTCAAGCACAAGCCTGAATTTGTCAATGATGTAATATTGACTATCACTAATTCAGTTGAAAAAATGGATCAACTATTAGTCAAGCTGCAAGGGAATCCTCATGGTAAACTAGAGCCTGTCAATGTGAACGAGCTTCTAGTAAATGCGCTTGAAATGAATGCGTCTAGTTTTCCAGTTCCAACATTATCCATGCAAGGTGATAATGCCTTTGTCGTAGCCGATAAAGATAAATTACAGATGGCACTTTATCATTTAATCAAAAATGCACAGGACGCCACAGAAGATAATGGCCGAGTGTCAATAAAATTGACCTCAGATAACAAGTGACTATGGTGTCAATTACTAATTCTGATTCATTTCAGGATCCCACGTGACACCATCTCTAACCATTGAATTTAATATAATAATCATCTTACGAACGCAGGCAATAATGGCTGTTTTCTTTGGTTTTCCTGCTGCTACTAATCGTTGATATGTTGCTTTAAAAACTGGATTACATTGCATCGCTGACATCATTGCCATGTACATTACTGTTCGTATCTTGTGACGACCACCACGTATATTTCTTTGACCTTCATAACTGCCACTTTCTTTATTAAATGGTGCTACTCCAATTAACGAAGCTGCTTCTTTATTGGTTAAATAACCGAGCTCTGGCATATCACTGAGTAAGTTGAAAGCAACGACTGGGCCGATGCCAGGCATACTCTGAATGATCGTGTTTTTGGCTTTGTATTCATCACATCTTTCAATCAGTTTACTGAGTTTTCCATCGACTTTTTCTATCTGATTTTTAATCGCCGTTAAGATAGGTTTTATGATGCCCGATATTTCTTTTGGCATAATTTGAAGGCGGTTCTTCTCCATGGTTTGCATGGTCATGAGTTGTCTTCTTCGGGACAATAAATCACTCATTAACTGCATGCTTTCGGGCTTTAATGTGGATAATGTAGGTTTGATGGCCTCACCATAATGAGCAATCAGTTGAGCATCAAGTTTATCGGTTTTAGCTTTACGTCCAATCGCGCCAGCAAACTTTTTGACATGAGCTGGGTTTGCGACTGTAAAGGGTAAATTAGCCTCTGAGCATGCCATGATAAATGCATGTTCGAGTCGACCCGTTGCTTCAATGACAATACGTGTTGGTTTATGAGGTTTGATTATTTTAATGGCTTCTTTAATGCCTTTTTCATCATTAGTGACCGTGAAGTAAATATCGAGCGGTCTGATATAAATGTCGAGTTGAAGCTTGCCTGTGTCGACACCAATGGTGATTTCTTTTTGATTAATTGTGCAATTCATAATAAGCTGACTCCGCCTTGCTATTCGGGCTCGAGGCCCAGTTGACTATCCGAGTTTAATGCTTGGAGTCCTATACAACGTTCTTTCTTGTTAACGGTCTCTCAAATGAGGAGCCTGGCATTTATCGAACTGTTGTATAAGAAGGCTTTGGTTGCAGCCAAAGCTTGGGCCTCACTTTACCCGAACTTGGTTTAATTATTATTAATTAATGGGTTTATTATCCATACAAGGCATTGTGGCTAGAAGTCAAAGATACAGGCTGTGGGATGGATAAATCTTTTATTAATGAACAATTGTTTGCCCCCTTTTCCAGTACAAAAAAAAATAAGGGAATGGGGATCGGCGCGTACCAAATAAGAGAGCTAATACATTCATTACAAGGCGAAGTTTTTGTTGAGAGTTGGATCGGGAAAGGGACTAAATTTTCTGTTTATTTGCCTTTGAATGGCGAAGAAAAATTAGCTCATGTGGTACCATCATAAAAAGAGTCCGAATCACTATCAGAATATATTAATATAACTAACTGAGAGGGTAATATGGGAAAATTAATACTATTGGCGTTAAGCTTTGGTCTTCTAACCAGCTGTTCCACACCACTTGATAGCCCTGAGCAAGGGATCGCAATACAAGAGATCCCGGAATACAAAATAGGCGCGGGCGATCAGTTGTATATTAATGTTTGGCAAAACCCTGACTTATCTCTAAGTGTCGCAGTTCGGCCGGATGGAAAAATTTCAGTTCCTTTAATAGGTGATGCTAAAGCTGTTGGCTCAACAGCTGAAGACTTGGCAGCCAACCTCAGCGATCAGCTCGATAAATTCATCCGTAATCCCGAAGTCACCGTCATCGTAACTTCAGCCATTAGCTCTGAATTTTTAACCCGTGTGCGTATCACCGGTGCAGTACAATTACCACAGACTATTCCCTATCGTCAGGGCATGACTATACTTGATTTAGTTCTTCAGGCGGGTGGATTAAGCGTTTTTGCCGATGGCGATAACGCCATTTTATACCGTAAAACAAATGAAGGTACAAAACGTTACCCAGTAAGACTCGATAGTATAATGAAAGAGGGTGACATAGCGACTGACTATGAGTTACGCCCATCCGATACCCTAATAGTCCCAGAGAGTGTTTTTTAAATATGGAACTTAATGAAATTTATAAATATATCATTGCCGTCTGGCATGAAATATCTCTGCGCAAATTAAAATCGGCATTACTTGCAACGTTAGTCAGCTTTGGTATTTTAGCAATAGGGATTATGAAACCTTCAGTGTTTAATAGTGAAGTGACTATTTATGCCGATACCCAAAATATTATTAAACCGCTGCTGGGTGATCAGACAGCGGTCACTAAGGTAAAAGAAAGTCGGACGTCGCAAGTGCGAGATATTATCTACTCACCTCGACAGTTAAACAAAGTCATTGTCCGTATTTACGGGAAAACAGCTTTTCTAGCGCCCTCAAGTCGCGATAAAAAAATTGCCGAATTACGTCAAGCATTGCAAGTTGAAGGACTGAATGGCAACTATTTAAAAATTTCCTACCAGGATAACGATGCGGATCTGACATTTAGACTATTAAATGAAGTAGTACGTTTATTCATTGAAGATAGCGCCAATACAAAAAGAGATGAAAGCCGTGGTGCATTTAATTTTATTGAACAACAGGTTTCCAGCTATAAAGAGCAATTACTACTAGCAGAAAACAAATTAAAGAGCTTTAAGTCAACGCACTTAGACGGCACAGAAACCGAGGTGGAGTCACGAATTTCGACATTACGTAATGATATTGAAGATATGAAAATTCAAGAAATGGAGAGTCAAACACGAATTTCATCACTCAAAAACCAACTGCGCTCACAAGATAAATTCTCGTCAAATGATTACGAAGCGGCGCTTTACTACACTCGCCTAAACCAGTTACAACAACAACTTAATAATTTGCTACTGTCTTATAAAAGTGACTATCCTGAAGTAGTTGAAGTAAAATATCAGATTAGTGATACCAAAAAAAGCATCGCGGACTTAGGAAACAGAAAAAATGAGAAAGAGGGCTTTGCTAACGAATTTAATCCTCTCTATACAGAGCTTAGCAGTAAATTATCAACAGCTCAGATAGAGCATAACACCATCAAAAACAGGCTTAATGCCTTCGATGATTTGCTCGAAAAAGCTTATCAGCGACGTAAACGAATAGCCAATAACCAAGCAGAGCTTTCGGAGTTAAACCGTGATAACAGTGTTATTAAAAAGCTCTATGAAGATATGCTTGCGAATAAAGAAAAAGCGCGGCTTTCGATGGTACTCGATATCGAAGGACAAGGAGTAAATTATAAAGTCCAGGAACCGGCGGTATATCCAACAGTGCCCTCGGGACCAAGATTACTGCACTTTTTCATCGCAGGACCGATTATCGGATTGCTCTTTTTACTTGGAGTGGCGACAGCTAAAATAATGTTGGATAATAAAATCAGATTTGCTTCGCAATTAAGTGCCTTCTCCCAAGTGCCACTTCTGGTCAGAATTAACCATAATATGAATCGCTCAGAAAGAAAAAAACGACGTCTGAGCAATATCGTATTAACTTTATTTCTGTTCTGTGCAGTAACTCTTTATATGGCGATTGCGCTAGCCCATAAATATGAAACCCCCATACTGGAAGTGTATACTCCCTTGCATTCACGGCTAATGGAGTTATTGAAATGACACAAAGCAATTTGAATTATCCTGTAGATGTGAATAAAAATACTCATCTGAGTGCTGCTGATATCGACATTGACGCACGTAAACAAATTCGTAATATGAACGATGAATATTTGCTAACAGCTCAGGAACTCGACGAACTTAAAATTATTTATCCTGGCTGCCAAGATGATAAATCACTTAATGATTACCGTGAACTACGTACCAAGATATTAAAAGCGGCAAATAATGAAAATTTTGTTTGCATGATTTCCAGCCTGACTCCTCAAGCAGGCACCAGTCATATCGCCATGAACCTGGCTGCAAGCATTGCCCTAGATCATAGTAAAACAGCCCTCGTTATTGATTGTAATAGCTATACATCATGTTTAGATAACTATCTCAACCACCCTCCCAAATTTGGTTTGTCACACTTTCTGGAGGGAGACACAGAAAAAATAGAAGATATTATCTATTCATCGGGCATTCCTCGCTTAAGAATTATTCCTTCAGGTATTCGCACACAGCATGCAGCTGAGAATTTTTCATCAGAGAAAATGGAACACTTCATCTCGATGGTGAAGATACGCTACCCAGATCGTTTTATCATTCTGGATACCCCACCCATTGGCCGTTATGCAGAAAGTCAAATTTTAGCATCAATTTGTGATATGACAATTTTAGTCGTTCGTTATGGTAAAACAACCCCATCACAAGTGCAGGTGGGTATTGATTTGATCGGTAACGGAAAACTTGCAGGCATCATTCTTAATGATAAGTGATAACTCTTATGAATATTAGTAATCTATGTAAGCAAATATACTCTGCCATTTTAATAACAACGCTGTCATCTGTGACGTGTGTTAAAGCTGTCGATAATAACGACGATGAGCAGTTTAGTAGGAGCAAGTTTATAGAGGTGGGTGCTGAATATGAATATAGCGACAATATCTATAAAATTGCCAACGATGAGCAAAGTGGCTCTACCCTTATAGGCGATGTTGAACTGGGCTACGAACAGCAGTCGGCCAGCAACACAATAGTACTTAATTATTATACAAAATATGAAGGTCAAAGTGAAAATGCACTTGAAAACAGTAGCTATTGGATAGGTAAATCAGCCCTCACACAGGAGCTATTTAGTAAAAACATATTGTTTAACCTCGCGCATAGCCGGCAAAGATATATTATTGATGAAAACAAAACAAACCTCGCTGGAAATCAAGATGAAAGAGATGTTGTCGATTTAGGTTTAAAATGGTTGCTCCCCTTTTCGCAACGCACAACGTTTGTGTTTGCCGTTGCGCACGAGGAGATCTGGTTTGACAACAGCAATAACAATGATAGCAATTCAAATACAGGGCAAACAAGCTGGCAGTATGCGCTAAGTAAGACAATGCAACTACAATTAAGCTATATGGGCAGTGAACATAAATTTGATGGTCTAGATAGTGATTATCGGCAGCATAATTTAGATGCACAGATAACAGGACAATATAGATTAGGGACTTATTTACTAAGCATGGGTGAAACTTGGATTCAAGGTTCAGATTATGACTACAATGGCCAGCATTACGGTCTAAGTATTAACGCGCTAATGCGAGCACATCTGTTGCAGCTCAGTGCGTCCAGAACACTTCTAAACTCAGCGCAACAAGTTGGTGAACCTGATGAATTGGACTTCTCTGGAAATAGCGTATTTTGGCGTTCTAAAATTTCATTAGACTATCAATACACTATGCTCGACGGGCGGTTAGTAAGTAAAGCACGCTTATATTTTAGTAATGATGATAATATATTGATGATAAACAGTGGCGCCACTGAGGACAAAAATAGATATGGTACCTACGGTGAACTGGTATGGTCGGTAACCAAAAAATTCAGTTCCGGTATCTCTGCAGACTATTACAAGGAAGAGCTCAATAGTGGAGACAATAAGAAGTATACAGAAGCGAAAGTATATGGAAGATATAATATAAATGATTCATTATATATACAGTGCTCCGCTACTTTTGAAAAACAAACAGATATTCAGGTCACACCAGGTTATCAAGAACAACACTATTCGACCAGAATCGCTTTCAGGTATTGAAGTGTTATTAAATTTAAGGGGATCTTTTGCAGAAAAATAACGCTCAAACTTTATTAATTGTCGAAGACGACGTAGGACTGCTGACTCAGCTTAAATGGCATTTTTCCGATTATAATGTTGTCGTGGCATCTAATTTAAATGATGCGATTATCGCAATACGCTTGCATGAGCCACAAGTCATGGTACAAGATCTTGGCTTGCCACCAGATCCAGATGGGGTGACGCAAGGTTTTGCTTTAGTGCAGCAAGCCCTGGAAATAAATCCGCACATGAAACTCATTGTTATGACCGGTAATGATTGTAATGAGCATGCGATCAAAGCGGTCAGCCTAGGCGCTTATGATTTTTACAGCAAACCAGTCAATCCCGATACATTAGAACTTATCGTCCAGCGCGCATTTCACATGCATCAGCTGGAGGCAAAAAACAGAGCTTTTAATTTATCTAAAAGTAGCAATCTTAAAGGATTGATCACTGGCGATGATAAAATGTTAAAGGTATGCAAGTTGATAGAAAGAGTCGCCCCGACTAATGCAGCTTGCTTACTGCTTGGTGAAAGCGGTACGGGCAAAGAAGTTTTAGCAACATCACTGCATTCGCTAAGCGCGCGTAGTGATGCGCCCTTTGTTGCGATTAATTGCGCCGCTCTACCTGAAAACCTATTTGAAAGTGAGCTATTTGGCTACGAAAGAGGTGCATTTACTGGCGCGGTAAAAAGTACCCCCGGAAAATTTGAGCTTGCTGATGGCGGTACAGTCTTTCTTGATGAAATAGGGGAAATGCCTCTCCAATTACAAGCTAAATTACTACGCTTTTTACAAGAGAAAGTGATAGAACGCGTTGGCGGTAGGAAGTTAATCTACTTGGATACCAGAATTGTTTGCGCAACCAATAGAAACCTCGAAGAAATGATGGCAAAAGGTGAATTCAGGGAAGACCTCTATTACCGGATTGCAGAAATACAGATTGATATTCCGCCTTTAAGAGACAGGAGTTCAGATAAAATTCTGCTGGCCCGTTACTTATTAAAAAAATATGCTCAGGAAGAGAATTTAAAAATAGTCGGTTTTACTGAAGATGCTATCAGCGCCATAGAGGAATATTCATGGCCAGGCAATATTCGTGAACTTGGCAATAAAGTCACTCGTGCAGCAATTATGTGCGAGCAGAAATATATATCGGCTGAAGACTTGGGTTTAAAATCCGTTGATCCAATACCACTAAATCTTAAAGTTATTCGTGAAGGTGCAGAGCTAAATGCACTAAAAACAACCCTAAATGCGACAGGTAACAATATATCTGCGGCGGCAAAATTGCTCGGTGTAACCAGACCTACTTTGTACGATTTAATGAAAAAACATAATTTAAGTATCAATTAAGTAAGAAAGCGGATACTCAGTGCCTTAAAGGTAATTTTAAGCAAGGAAATATCGATGAAAACAGCATGCTTTAATATTAAAATAAAAGATATACTTTCAGCAATCACGCTTACTGGCGCGATGTTACTGTCAGCTTGCAGTGATTCCGCAGATTCGGCAATCAGCAACGATCCTGCTATACACATTCAACAAGGGCAAGCATACCTCGATATGCATCAATTTAAAGCCGCTTTTAACGCAGCTAGCGAAGCAATTAAAGCCGCCCCTGCTAACGTTGATGGATACCTCATTTTGGCGGCAATACATCAACAATCGGGGCAACCTCAAAATAGCATTAAAGTGCTTGAAGCATTTACTGGTACTAAAAATGCCGAGTACTATTTTGCACTTCTTGAAGCTTATCAAAAGTCAGGAAAGTTTATTTCCGCACAAAAAATGATTGATCAACAGAGGGTATTGCTATCCACTCAAGCACCACGTTTGCAGCTAGCAATTGCACAGCAATTATTTTATAACAGTCAATTGCCACAAGCCAAAACCGCTTTTAATGAATTACTAAAAAATTCAGATTTTAAAATTGACAGTAAGCTCGCCCTTGCAAAAATTGAAGCAGCCTCCGGCAATGCAGATGGTGCAATTAATATTATTGATGAAATCATCGAACTTGATGCTACAAATACTGAAAGTATCTTCTTAAAAAGCTTAATTTATATCAACATGGGTGAACTTGATAAAGCTGAAAAATCTCTTTCACTGGCATTAACGACCTTGCCCTCTGCTGATATTTTTACCACCCAACGTATTCAAATTATTCAGAGCTTAGCAAATGTATTAACGCAGCAGGGTCGCGTTGCAGAAGCGATGATCTACACACATATTTTATCCGATGAATTCCCTGGGACAGAATCGCTTTCTCTGCAATATACTCGTGCACTTGAATTATTTGAAAATCAGCAGTTTGCTGCTGCCAAAAAACTGTTATTTGAGATTCTAGATAGCACTCCGGGGCACAAAAAGTCAGCGACTTTATTAGGACTCATCCTTTATAAGGAAGGTGATCCTAAAAATGCTGGAAAATATCTTGCAGATGTAATTGATCCTGAAATATCCCCGCTCAAACTTACTGAGCTTTACGTAGCAACACAGCTGCAACAGAACAAATCAGAAGAGGTTTTAGCCTTACTTGAATATGTGCCAGAAGCAAGCCGAAATGCTGAAACATGGATTCTTTATGCCAGTGCCGCAATTCAGCAAAAAGAATTTTCGAAAGCTAAAACAGCCCTTGATAAAGCAGCATCCTTAGCCCCCAATTCAGTGGGGGTTGCACTACTTGAAAACTTTTATTACAACAACTTACCGGATCCACAACCAGAAATGGCGCTACAATCAGTTTCTGCCGCTTTGGCTGCCAATCCCGAAAACCAAAAATTACAGATACTCCATATTCGCCAACTTCTCAGTCTCAATAAAAAAATAGAAGTAAATAACTATGTTGCCAGTTTAGAGAAAACATACAGCGAGAGTACTGATACACAATTAATTGTTGCAAATTATTATATCTATCAGGGGAAGTTGGATGCAGCAGAAAAAATACTAAAAAACATTTTGACATTAGAGAACAACAATATCCAAGCACTTTATAGCGTAGCTAAAATCGATATAATAAACAAAAACTGGCAACTCACCCTGACTGACTATAAAAAAATAATTAGCTTTTACCCTTCTGAAATTGTTGCTTATCGTGGCATTGTGCTGGCCATGATACAGCTGCAACAAGATCCGTTGAATGCAGCTGATTATCTCCCTAAAAATTACGAAGCTAGCGTCTTAGCACTAACCTTGGCTAATTTAACCCTACAACAGAATAAAATCGACTTAGCAACGGGTTATGCGAAAGAAGCAGAAAATGAACTACCACAAAAGTACCAAGCGAGCCTTGACGAAATAATATTGCGACTTAATCTGGCAAAAGCATCTACCGCAATGGTAGAAAAAGATTATCCCAAAGCAAGGGGGATTCTCATGCCTGCAATTAAAAAAGCCACAAAAGATATTCGCCTTTTAAGCTTATTAACACGGATAGAAATAGCTTCTGGACAATATAATGAAGCTCAAAAAATAACCGAACAAATAAGTCGGCTATTGCCAAAGAGCTCGTTAGCCACACAATTGAATTCAGATATCTTAATTGCACAAGGAAAACAAAAACAAGCGATCAATCTATTAGATTCATACTGGCAAAAAACAAAAGATGAAGGTGTTGCTGAACAGCTATATCAACAATTGAAAATGGGCGATTCAGAGAAAGCAGTCACTTTTCTTAATGAATGGCAAAAAGCATTACCCAGCAGTTTAGCAGCGCAGCGTTATCAAGCGATTTATCAACAAAATAAAGGGAATAAACAACAAGCTTTAGTAATCTATGAAACGCTACTAAAACGAGCTCCGAATGATATCATCAGCTTAAATAATGCAGCCTGGCTGTATTTCGAGCAAGGCGATGAGCGCGCGGCTGGTCTGGCAGAGAAAGCATATAGATTAATGCCAAATAATGCGGCTATTGCAGATACATATGGTTGGATATTATTTAATCAAGGTGATAAAAAGCGTGGTAAAGCGCTTATTGAGCAAGCAATAAAATTATCACCTGAAGATGCTAGCATTAATGATCATTTTAATATTGTTAATGAAACTTAAAGTTATAGCTTCAATAAGCTAGCTCGGGGTCTATAATAAAGGCCTTTCGAGCTAGTCCGATAACGCAAGATAAATTGCATCAGAAAGAACAACAAATCAACTCATTGCTTTCCTCCATTCCCCCTACGCTTGAATAGTAACATTGGTATAGTAGTCTAACGCTTGCCGTTATTTATAAAGAAGCTAATTTTTTTACTGCACTTTCCTATAGCCGCTTACAATCCAAGTCATGTTGGTTAGTAAATGCCAGAAAGGTAATATAACGCGCAATAAATCTAGTAACGTCGAAATAATTTACACTGTAAGTTAGACTATCAGAGCAGATCGAAAACCACTTTTTTAAATGACTGGGATATACGATTGCCAGCGCATTGACATAAAACCTTAACGTATATGCGAATTTCTTCCGAATTTATAATTATATCAGAGAGTTAGCACTTTTATTTTGCCCCCCCAGCAATTAAAATAGTGAAATAATAAGCAACCAAAGATCATTTAAAACCTAAAAAAAATTATTTAGTGCCGAAAAATCTTACAGGGGAAATAAAACATCTCACCAGTAACGATGGTAACTTACTGAAAAGAATGGTTAATATTCTTTGGCATATAATATGCTTATAACCATACATGAACGTCGCTCAGTTTGATTGTGCGTTTAGCTTTGTTTTAGATACTCAGTTTTATTGATGATAAGGAAATGAAAATGAAAAAATTTATATCACTGTTAGCCACATCACTTGTGCTTATACTAGCTACCAGTAATGCTTCTGCAATACCTATTACGGGAGTAATTAATTTTACTGGCGGTGCAACTGTGACACACACACCCACTGAAGTAACCGCAGTGGCTTTTAATAATACATTTGCGAATCTTTCTGACACACTAGTAACAGGAGATTTTAATGGTTTAGAAGGCGTAGCCGCATCATTTACCGACATAAATGTTGCAGCCCCAACTCCATATAGTCTTTGGACTATAGGTGGGTTTACATTTCAGATTACAAGCATCATTCAAAATTCATTTGGATCTATTCCTGGTCTAGGGTTAAATTTTGCGCTGCTTGGTGGTAACGGTATTATCAGTAGTACTAACTCGGCCTTCGAAGATACCCAAGGTACGTGGACAATCACTGCGAATGGTAATTCAGATGAAATGTCTTTCTCATCAACAGCAGTTCCTTCACCTGCAGGGACTGCACTACTAGGCTTAGCTCTTTTAGGTTTCGGTTTTGCTCGTCGTAACAAACAAGCATAGTAACAAGCAAGACTTTTACTATTTTCACCCTACAAGCCCATAAGTACACTTACTGCTCATGGGCTTTTTTATGCGCCAAGCAAAATTCTCTGCACACTCGTATAAATCGTTGCTTACTCAGTAATATAAAATACGTTATGATAATCAAGCCCCCTCTTTAATCGGAATGAGTGAATGAAAAACAATAAAGTAAAATTATTGCTCAGCTTGGATTACGAGCTCTTTTTTGGTGACTATTGCGGCAGTGTTGAAAACTGTGTGATCCAGCCAACGCAACTATTATTAACACTATTAGACAAGTACAACTATAAAGTCTGTTTGTTTGTTGATGCCGGATTTCTTGTTAAACTAAAACAAGAATCACATAAATTTCCAATTTTGGGCAAACAATATACGGCGATTAAACAACAACTAAAATCACTTTCCGAACAAGGCCATGATATACAACTACATATTCACCCGCATTGGCAAGATAGTTATTATGATGGGCGGACTTGGGTGATTAATACACAACGCTATCGACTCCACGATTTCAATCCGCAAGAAATCAGCGCAATAGTCAAAAGTTATAAACAAGAGCTTGAATCATGCAGTAAGCAAGCCATATTTGCCTTTCGAGCTGGCGGATGGTGTCTGCAACCCTTCGAAAAAATTGAAAGAGCACTCAAAGAGAATGATATTTGGTTAGATAGCACGGTTTTTTCACAAGGCCATTCCGATGATCCAACCCGCTGGTTTGATTTTAATACCACGCCAGACAAGGCTTACTGGCATTTTAATGAGGATCCACTAATAGCGCAAGAAAATGGCTATTTTACGGAGCTGCCGATCAGCGCCACTAAAACATCACCTTGGTTTTTTTGGAAACTCGCATTACGTAAGAAATTTGCCACCAAGCTATTCACTCCTTTCAGTGATGGGCAGGCAATGGTTGCTAGTCGCAGTTATTATATTGAACGTTTAACCAAAACAACATACGGTCCTGTGATGATTGATGGTTCAAAAGCAGGACAGTTAGAAAGTGCGTTTAAAGAGCACTTAAAACTAGCAGGTGAAGGCCGCATTTTTAATGTAATGGGCCACCCCAAAAGTTTATCCCCCTACTCTTTGATAAAGTTAGAAAGTTTTATCAAAGCCCATAAAGAATTAAAATGCATCACCTATCAAGATCTTAAACACCTTAAAAATGCATAAACATGGCTCTGTGTAATAACATTGACGTTAGTACAGCCTCTATACGTCCCACAGCGTACAGAGGCCATAATAATCCGCACTATGAAGGGGATGATGGTTTCTATCTTGAGGGCTGCCACAAAGTCGTTTTCTGGCTGAATCCGTGCAGGGCCAATTAAAGACCCCTTATGCCGACAACATTTCAGCACTCCGCAGTTTCACGGAAAAACAAGCAACCATAATTCATTAAGATAGGTAAATAGGGAAAGGTATAAAGCATATTGCTGTTTAAGTTGTGATAATGAAAGTGACAACTTTTCTTGGTTTAGTAGGTAGTAGTGCTCAATTAACTGCATCTGCAGTGCTTGGTTAAGTCCATTGATGCTGCTACAAGCCGCGAGATCGTAAGCGGAACAGGCAAGCACCACATACTCCCAATCTAAAATTTTGATTTGTTGATTCTTATTCTGCAAGAGATTGTTAAAGGACAAATCCCCATGGCATAAGACATCAGCGCAACAGCTTTTATCTAATTGTTTTGCCTGTTGTAAAAAACGCTCAAACCTTGGCTCATCGATAGCCTGTGTTAATTGATCTTTTAATTTTTGTAATTCAATGGCTAAATGCTGCCGCTGTGCATGCAAAGCGGGTAATTGATGGATACGATGCAATTGCGAAGCGAGCAACTCAGTGCAATGTTCAGTGGCACTGCAGTCTATGGTTTCCCCTTGAAAGTATTCCTGCAAGCGGTAGTCATCACAGCTAGCCAGTATCTTCGGGCTTAAGTCTCTATCACTCGCTAATTTTTGCACCAATAATTCACTTTGCCGATCACGGCGATCGCGCGCTTTTCTATTTAACCGTTTAAAAATATAATGATGTTGCTGATTGTCTGTTTCTAATAAAAAAACTTGATTCGTCCGGCTATCGATAAATTCTTGTACTGTAACAATTTCACCAATATGCTGTTCCGCCAACCAACTTAACTCATCTATCTTTAATAACTGCAATTATTTACTCAACCAAGGACTAACCCGTACAATATTGAATTGACTAAGCGATGTAAAATCAAGGCTAGCAAGTAGTTTTTTACTAATCAATAAATCACCATTTTGTGCGATGAGAATTTGCTTGTCTATAGCATTTAGTTGTAATGAGTTTAAAGGTGCAGCTAGGTGTAGATGCACACCGGAGAAATCAGGTAAAAAATATTTCCCTATCATACCGGCATTTTTTTTTAACAGACCTTCAAGTTGCTCGCTGATCAAAACTAATTTTTGCGATGATAAACTGTCCAGCTCAGACTCTTTCGCCATCACTGTTACCTGTAAATCACACTGGTAATTCGCTTGCCCAGCAAGCAGGTCAACTTCAATCATGGCCCCATCTTTACGGTGCTGATCTGAATAAAAAGGTAACAAACGCCCGGTTTTCTCAAAATTTATAGGCTCACGTTTTTGATCAACAACCATGTCAGCCTGCTTAATTAAACACGCCGAACCAGTGTTTTTATCACGCAGATAAAAAGCACTGGTGACATGCCCATATTGCAGCTTTTTTAAGGTTTTCATATAACCAAAAAATAGTGAATAGTTTAATTTCAACGGAGATGCAAACACACTATTTACACTCAATAATAAAATTAGCAGTACAGAAAAACGTCTCATTATAAGGCCCTGTTGTCGACTGAGCTAAGCTTCAAATTCATCACTGGGCGTATCATCCTTATCCGAAACTTCAGTCGCAACTACGCCTACACCACAAATTTGACGGTATACGATACCCATTAAATTAAAATAAAATGGAATATAAAAGATCATCCCTAGCCCGTAGGGAACAAGCGCAATAACCGCAAGCAAAACTAAGATTATAAACAACAGCGTAAATTGGCCGAGATTTTTGTTCACCAATTTAAAGGACAGTTTTAGAGCCATTTGCGGTGGCACTTTTTTCTCTGCAATGAGGGGATACACCAAACTAAAGGTCATATTCAGATACAGTAATACAACAATTGACAACTTAAACCCCAAATCGCCTAGGGTCTGCGTCAAAATAACACTGATAACATTAGTGATTAAACTGATCATCATAGTCGCTAATGATAGCTTTAAGGTCATATTGAGGTAATGAAACAGATCGTTTGATTTGCTTTTCAAGCCGATAGCATGATGAACGCCCATCATCTGCAAAGCAGTTAACAGTGGCGGTGCAACTAGCAGCGTAATAATATAATTAACAATCATTGCCCCGTTGTCACCAAGGCCAGAGAATGCTTGTGTCATAAGCGTATAACTACTAGCTAAAATAACGAAGGTAAGCAAACAGGCAAGGATCAACGTGAGATAATGCTTTTTGCTAATAACAAATGCATCCTTTAAAATTGATTTCAAATCAAGTCGGTAACCTTCGGTCAGTGATTTTTTTATATCACCGCCTAATATAAAATGTTTTTTGTTCATAACAAGCGAATGGCCTTAATATTATCTTTAATAAGAACGGGACATTGTAGGCAGTTCCATTAGCTTTTCAAGTTTATTACTCGCCTATAAGCCCTTTTTATATTGCTCATTACTCGAGCACGTGATCACCTCTTTCAAAGCTGAGCCCGCATCTGTGCAGCCATTGACAAGATCAGTAAACAATTCAATCAGTCGTCTTTTATCCCTTGTAATATGCCTGCCCCCACCAATATCCGTTAAATCGATGAGGAAATGGGTAAACATATCTGGCAGCTCATTAACAATCTCAGTATTTAAAAAAGGCTGACTGCTATAGATACTGGGGTATCCCCCTTTTTGTTTATCGATGCTAAAGGCGATCCCTTTAAGATTGATAATAGAGGCGGACTTTTTACATTTTTGTATGCACTGCGCATCTATACTCAGTTTCTTGCAACCGACTGTTTGCTGAAAGAAACATTGCCGACTAGCCATCAGTAAGATGGGGTGATAAAGACTGTAAAACAGTTTAAAACGATCTGGGCGGACAATCTTTCTTATCTGCGCTTTATTAAGCTCATTGGAAATAAAAGCACCACTGCAATTGAACGTTTCTTTCAGCGCAAGCAAACTTAAAGAGTTACTAATATTAAGGTAGGGTCCGGCTACCCAATTTATGCCAAGCTCTGAAGCCAAATAGGCGATACCAGTATTGTTGGTTACAATCAGTTTGGGTTGCAACTGTTTAAGAAATTCAGCGGCAGCGAGATAGTCCTCGGCAATTAAAATCGAGGGGAACCAAGGGATCAACTTGCCGTTATTTAAAAACAGATCGACAAGCTGAGAAGATCCCTTTTTAAAGCTGTCGGGCAATTTATAATAGATATCGACCGAACTTAACTGACAAAGATGCAGGTCAGTTTCACTCGCGATCAGTACAGCAAGTCGCGGATCAGTCTTATTGTCAGCCGCTTTTTTTAAAATAGGCATCAGCACGGGCTTAACCAGCTCGACAGCGCCGTTAAGCAAAAATGCAATACTATTTTTTATACGGGTTAACTCATTAAAAGGGATGCATAGATCACTTTGCAGATCATCTACAAGCAGCTTTTCAATCACAAATTGTCCATCATTTAAACTTTTAAATCGTTTTTGTAATGCACTGAGATTAATCGTTGCTTGATCAGCCTGCATCAATACGCTTTGTGAATGCACCACAAAACTTTCCTTCGGGGAGCTAACAGATACGACTAATTTTTGATTAAGTTCACCAGATATGGCAATGATCAAAGGAGTTTTAGCGATAGTGAGATCTTTTATATTCTCTTCAACTGTTCTCACCATGGCTATTTTTTCATTATAAAGCGTTTGTTTTGCTTGTTCTATTTCTTCAGCGCCAGCCTCGGCATTTTGTTGTTCAATATGTTTAAGCGTATTATCACGGGGGTTATCAATAAACATCAGCTTATTAATATCCCCTTTTAAAAATCCATTTGAAAAATCACGATTAAATACTTTATAAAGGTCACTGTTATCATCTAACACACGTCCTTGGTTGTAAAAATTATTTAACTGTTTTCGCCAACTATTAATCACGGTATGTACATAACTAGCGCCTTTTATCCGTCCTTCAATCTTTAAGGAGTCCACGCCTGCATCTGCGAGGGTGGCTAGATCGAAAAAAGCAGAATTATCTTTAAGATTAAGCGGATGGTCAAAGCCTGTCGCCGTTTTTTCATATTTGTCACGGCAAGGTTGGCTGCATCGACCACGGTTGCCCGAATTTCCGCTCTCTACAGAGCTAAAATAACAGAGCCCCGAAAAACTGATACAGTAAGATCCATGGACAAACACTTCCGATAAAATATTGTGTTGATGACCTAACATCGTTAAGGTTTTTATCTCTTTTATATTTAACTCTCTGGATAAATTAACACGCGAAACACCGAGCTTATTTAAAAATAATATTTGCCCTTCATTATGTGTTGTCACCTGAGTCGATGCGTGTATTTCAAGGCTTGTAAAGTGCTTAGATAACAGATAAAAGAGCCCCAAATCTTGCACAATCAGTCCATCAATCTTGCTGTTGACCAGCTGATTAAGTAAACGCAACAACGCCGGTAGCTCATTTTCTAAGATAATAATATTAAGTGTAAGAAAAACTTGGCAGCGGTGTTGATGGGCAAGTCTTATGACCCCGCTTAATTCATCAAAGCTGAGATTGACAGCACGTTTTCTCGCATTAAAACTATCTAGCCCACAATAAACTGCATCGGCACCAGCTGCAATTGCCGCTTTAATAGAATCCAGATCGCCACCCGGTGCTAATAATTCAAATTGCTGTTTCATCGTCGACTGACCGCTTTTAGTTTATAAGACGCGGATTTTACCCGACACCCTTGCTGACTGTCTATGTAATTGGCATTTAAACAGTTAAGCTTGATGGCTGCACGCATTTATAAAATAGGTTCCATTACTAACAGCACTATTTTTCCATTAAGATTGCGGGTCTGAGTATTTAGGTAAATTAATTTACCATCCGCATAAATAAAGTATTTGTGCTCTATCTCTCCCGTGTAACGGGCTCTATAAACAAAACAGAAAACACAGAAAAAAATCAATAATTTGTCTTTATTTTAAAAACGCACTACCAGCAGATATTTGTAATTAAAATATTAATTATAAAATTCAATACTGTACTAATGAGCCTGAAACATACTTAAATAGAATTTTCATTACTGACAGCACTATTTTTTTCCATTAAGATGCACGCGACAGAATGTTTAGCCGTGCTAAATGTTTGTTCCGATGAAGACTGCAGGAGAGTGGTGTTTATATTAGGTTTATACCTTAATAAACAAAGCCCGCCGAAGAAGTAAAACTTTCAGGTGCTTTTATTCATATCAAATAACGTTAAAACGTAATGAATAAAGCGAGGACTGTAGTTGGAGGAACCTCTGGAGAGAGCCGTTAAATCGGCCGCCGAAGGAGCAAACCCTAGATAATTAGGGTGAAACTCTCAGGTAAAAGGACAGAGGAGTGGAAAGCTACAAAAACTAATGCTCTTTTTATAAGCTTAGCTATCATTTATAGAATTTTTCTATGGATCTATTGCCCTTTCGCTCTTCTCCTTAAATTTTATTATTAAAGGGGAAACCATGAACGACATTCAATCTTTATTACAAGCTATAGACAATTTTGTCTGGGGCCCACCACTTCTTATCTTATTAGTCGGCACAGGTGCTTATTACACTCTTCGCTTAGGTTTACCGCAATTTCGTTACCTGCCAACGGCACTTAAAATGGTATTTAGCAAAGGCAGCACAGGTAGTGGTGATATTTCTAGTTTTGCTGCATTGTGTACCGCCCTCTCGGCAACCATTGGCACAGGTAATATTGTAGGTGTTGCTACGGCGATTAAAGTTGGCGGTCCTGGCGCACTATTTTGGATGTGGTTAGCCGCGGTCTTTGGTATGGCAACCAAATATGCAGAATGCTTATTGGCCGTTAAATATCGTAAAACCGATGAGAAAGGCGAGATGGTCGGCGGCCCAATGTATTATCTGCAAGACGGCGTCGGCTCTAAATGGTTAGCGATAATGTTTGCCGTTTCAGCACTTGGAGTCGCCTGCTTTGGTATAGGTACGTTCCCGCAAGTTAATGCCATTTTAGATGCCTCACAAATTTCCTTTGGTATACCACGCGAAATTTCGGCGACTCTACTCACGCTACTGGTTGCTATTATTACCCTTGGCGGCATTAAATCTATTGCTAATGTTGCGGGGAAAGTAGTGCCAACTATGGCGTTATTTTATATATTAGCCTGTCTAAGTGTGCTTATTGCCAATGCGCAGCACCTCGGTAGTGCACTTGAGCTGGTGATCACTTCAGCTTTCACCCCCACTGCTGCAACTGGTGGATTCTTAGGGGCGGGGATCATGCTCGCAATTCAATCGGGTGTCGCACGCGGCGTATTTTCTAATGAGTCAGGTCTAGGCAGTGCACCAATGGCGGCGGCCGCAGCGAAGACCCATTCCTGTGTAAGACAAGGCCTTATCTCTATGACAGGGACTTTCTTCGACACCATTATTATTTGTACAATGACAGGATTGACGCTTATTTTGACGGGCGCTTGGCAAACCGATTTAGCGGGCGCGGAAATGACCACACATGCTTTTGCTATTGGTCTTGACTCTGCCACCCTAGGTCCATTGATGGTATCTATTGGTTTGATTTTCTTTGCATTTACAACCATTTTAGGCTGGAACTATTATGGTGAGCGTTGTGTGGTATACCTCTTTGGCACAAAAGGAATCTTGCCCTACAAATTCATTTTCGTCGCATTGGTGGCATCTGGCGCATTTTTAAAGCTGGATATGATCTGGGTTATCGCCGATATTGTTAATGGCCTAATGGCAGTACCAAACCTGATCGGCTTAATCGCTTTACGCCATATTGTTATTGCCGAAACCAAGCAATACTTTAATGGTGAACAGAGCATTGGGGATGAGCGGGAAGCACAGCCACAAAACTAAACGTCAAAAAAGCCTTTACGAGTATTATTTACCCGCAAAGGCTTTTTTATCCCTTCCCCCGTATCAATCAACGTCAATAAAACCACCTAAAGCACACTCAGTTACGGATATGAAACTTGATAACGAAGCTAAATTTTCACACTGCAGCAGGGTATACATCATGAAGTAAAGCAGGAGAGCGCTTATAATCTTTCTTCAATGTTAATCGTTGCTTAATAACTAATCCTAATTTACGAACGACTTCACTGGCGTTAAAATTATTGATGTCTGTAACATGAACACTTTTTTCTCCTAAAAGCCCGAAACTACCTGGGGTGGTATGTGTATATAATCCAACACAAGGCACTCCAGATGCATCCGCCAAGTGCAAAGGGCCAGTGTCACAACATATAAAACCATCAAAGTTCCTTAAAAAGGCCCCTAATAAGCGCAGGTTTTTAGTCTCGAATATTGCTGTATTTTTTCTTAGTGTTTCGTTTACATCCGGGCTTAACACTTCTATCCAATTTATTTTTTTATCAATTCCAACCTCAAATTTTTTAAGAATTGCTTCCCATATTGCCGGCGGTAAATGTTTAGCGCCCCGTGCTCCTCTGAAAAAAACCAAATCTATTGAGTCATCCTGGGTGGTATATTTACGACTCGCTATTATTCCTTGACTAAGCTCATCATTACTAAAAGCGAGATTATGATTCAATGGCTTATCTAGCGGATGCCCTAGCGCTTCTAATAACGATAAACAACCATAAGCTGCATGTGGCCTGCATAAAGAGATCTTGAGTGAATGAGGAAAAGCTAAAATACGCCTTTCTTTGTAAGAAGAAACTTTGTTTTTAGCAGCAATCATAGCCGCTGTCGTTGCATCGCTTGCACAGCAATTGGGAGCCAAGATCAAATCATATTTGACTTGATTAAGGTGTTCAATGGCCTTTAGCCATTTTAAAATGCCCATAAATGAAAAATGAGAATAGTAAATACGATCCATTCCTAGACCATCAAAAAATTGCCCCTGCCAAGGCTGGGATAATAGCAAATCAATTGTGGCGTTTGGGTAGGCATGCCTTACTTGCCGGACAAGAGGAATAAAAAATAAAATATTGCCGATGCGTTTATTATTGCGCATCAGTAAAATTCGCTTAACTTGATCATTAGGTACCAGTGCTGTTTCTAATGCAGAATCGTTTTTAATTAATCTATACATCAAGTTTTCGAGTAAATGCAATTTTTGGCGACGCATTTTGTCAAAATTTCTTAGTTTATTTTTAACAAAAAAAATCATATTCAAATGTCCTCAAGTATCATGTTATGGAATAAGCATTTCGGAGTCTAACTCATTCAGGTTACATTTTTTTATCACTGGGAATCACAAGATTCAGTCTAAAATAACGTTTACCTATTACAGCAACTTAAACTTAAGAAACACTTAAGAGTTACTGAATTGAAACTTAAAGGGGTGAATATGTGACTTTTCTACCGCAGGTTAAATAATCAATGAAATTGCTATCAGCAAGCCAAAAAAAATGGCTATCTAATTTATTAGAAAGCCATCTTTTATATATTTATTTACTCACCACAAAGAGACTACTCTTTTAGGCGGATACCGTTGTCTTCAATATCAATCAGGCTTTTACGGTATAACTGACCAATTGCTTTTTTAAAATTCCCTTTACTCATTTTTAAAATCTTGGCAATTTTATCTGGCGCACTTTTATCTGAAAGTTGCAGATATCCTTGATGCTGATTAAGCGCCTGCAAAATACGATCTGCCATGCCATCAATTTTACTGTAACCAACTTCGGTCATACTTAAATCGATTTTGCCATCATCACGCACTCGACGAATGTAACCTTTACATTTTTTACCAATGCCCATTTCACCAAACACTTCACTTTCAAATAAAACACCCCAGTGCTTGTTATTAATAATTGCTTTAAAGCCAAGATCTGTTTTATCTGCAATCAATAGATCTACTTTTTCACCTGCTCGATAGTTAACGGGCTCTCTATCTAAAAATCGATCCAGCTTAGAAGATGCGACTAAGCGGTCACTGATATCGTCCTGATAAACATAAACGACATACCCATAACCCAACTTCATAGGAATTTTTTGCTGGTTAAAGGGAACCAGTAAATCTTTTGGCAAGCCCCAATCTAAAAATGCACCGGCCTGATTAGTATCAATCACTTTAAGCGATGTAAATTCACCCGCTTCGGCTTTAGCTCTTTGTGTTGTTGCAATTAATCGGTCTTCCGAGTCAAAATAAAGAAAAACAGTTACTTTATCGCCAATCAACATATCGTCTGTTACATAACGACGTGGTAGCAATATTTCGCCTTCTTCGATACCGTCAAGATAGAGACCAAAGTCTACTTCTTTCACGATAGTCAGCTCATTATAAGCACCAATTTTAATCATATGATTTCTCTTTATTTTAAATTCTTATTTATGTTTTTTAATCTTAAAACGATCTGTTTTTTAATCTTTGGGTCTATCAATCACGGCGACGGTCAAACGCGATGTACAAATGAGCTGTTGCCGTTCATCGCTAATATCTATTTGCCAAACCTGTGCGCTTAACCCTATGCGCACTGCTGTCGCTTTACCGGTCACCACGCCTTTTTTTACACTGCGTAAATGGCTAGCATTTATTTCTAACCCGACGCAAATTTTATCCTGTGCCACAACTAAATTAGCTGCAACACTACCCAGCGTTTCGGCTAAAACAAGCGATGCGCCGCCATGTAATATGCCATAGGGCTGTTTTGTATATTGATCTACAGGCATTGTTCCTTGTAGATAATTATCACCAATTTCAGTATATTCAATCCCCAAATGAGAGATAAGAGTATTCTCACTAAAGGTATTTAAACGCGCTAAGTTGGTATCTTTTTTCCAAATCGACATCTATAAAATCTCTAATAAAGCTTGTATTGGATGTTTTAATGTCTGTCCTTCCATGCGTTTAACTTGGCTACGGCATGAATAACCTGTGGCTAAACAGTCCGCGCGGTCACGCTTAGCGATTTCTTCTTCCCAGCTAAGACTGTAAATCGCTTTTGAATCGGCAAGATGTCCTGCGTCATGGCCATAAGTCCCCGCCATACCACAACAACCAACAGCAACATCAGTCAACGTAGCACCATAATGTTTAAAGATACTCGCCCAGTCACCAGCCGATCGTGGCTCAGCTGTTTTTTCTGTACAGTGGCCAAACAAAAAGTACTCTTTTCCGGCAACCGTTTTAGCTTCACCTTGTAAACGTGGAGCTAACCATTCTTGAACTTGTAATACCTTGAAATCACCACGTTTATCATCTAAAGCACGTTTATATTCATCTCGATAACAAAGCACCATCGCAGGATCACTCCCGATCATCGCAATATTAAGCTCGTTCATCTGATTTAAAAACTCAGCACTGCTAGAGGCCGTTTTTGCAAATTCGGTTAAGAACCCCTTAATATGCTGTGGTTTCCCATTGGGTTTAAAGGGTAATAATACGGGTTTATAACCCAGCTTTCTAACACATAGCATTAAATCACGCACCACATCCGCGTCATAAAAAGTAGTAAAAGGATCTTGTACAATCAGCACATAAGATTCTCGTTCTTTATCCGTTAAAGATTGCAGCTTGCCAAGATCAAACTCGCTGATATCTTCTCTGTGCATTGCCGATTTTAAAGTTGGGAAAGATAGAAGAGGAATATCGACCATACCAACAAACTTTTCAGTCAGCGTAGCGGTTAGTTTCATCTTCAAAAAAAAGTTAAAGAAACGTGGTGACTTACCCATTAACGGTGCATATTGCTCAACATAAGCCACGAAATAATCTTTAATAGGACGTAGATAGCTACTGTAATAAATATGCATAAAGCGCGAACGGAAGCTTGATACATCAACTTGAATTGGACATTGGCTCGCACACGCTTTACATGCCAAGCAGCCTTGCATTGCCTCCATCACCTCATCTGAAAAATCATATTCTCCTTTACGCTTGCTCTGCGTATTAAAGAATTTTTTAAATACACCGGCATTTTTCCCGGCATACAGATCATTTTCCAACTGCAACACATCAATCTCATTATTGGCTAATTGACGCAGCCATTCACGCATTAATCCAGCACGCCCTTTTGGCGAATGAATACGATTGCTCGTTAACTTAACCGAAGGACACATAGGCGATGTTGTATCATAGTTAAAGCACAAACCATTGCCATTACAGTCCAATGCTTCGCTGTAACTTTCTCGCACTTGGATGGGGATTTGTCGGTCAAATGTTCCACGCTTAACTGCATCGACACTAACTAATGATTCATTCGATCCCATTGGCGTGCAAATTTTGCCTGGGTTAACTCGGTTAAAGGGATCAAATGCGGCTTTAATTTTGCGTAATTCGGCAAATAGTTCCTCACCAAAAAATTCCGGGCTATATTCACTGCGGAAGCCTTTACCATGCTCTCCCCACATTAAGCCTTTATATTTAGAGGTTAGCGCCACCACCTTGTCTGAGATCTCCCGCATCAGTTTCTCCTGACTTGGATCACACAGATCTAATGCAGGACGCACATGTAATACGCCGGTATCAACATGACCAAACATGCCGTAATACAAGCCTTTATCATCTAATAACTGACGAAATTCAATAATGTAAGCCGCTAAGTTTTCTGGTGGCACACAAGTATCTTCAGTAAACGGTATGGGTTTAGCTTTACTTGATGTTTTGCCTAATAAACCAACCGCTTTTTTACGCATAGCATAAACTTTATTAATGTCCGCAAGTTGATCACAAATCTGGTAGCCAATGACACCGGCTTCTTTATTGGCAATTAAGGCATCTAAATTTTTAGCTAATGCCGCTATTTTTTTAGCTTGAATATCCACGTCATCATCAGAAAATTCAACAATATTCAAACCATCAACAACTTGCCCTGGTACATCACTAATCAATGATTTAATGCTATGCCAGATAATATCTTCTTTGGCCAAGTTCAAGACAGTCGAATCAACCGTTTCCACAGATAAAGCATTTGCTTTCACTAAAAATGGCGCATTTTGCAGGGCTGATTGGAAACTATCGTATTTAATATTAAATAACGTACGATAAGTCGGAATTTTTTGGATATGTAATTTAGCTTCGGTAATAATGGCTAATGAGCCTTCTGCGCCACATAAAATACGCGTTAAATCAACGGTACCTGTTTCTGCATCATAAACATGTTTTAAATCGTAACCGGTCAAAAAACGGTTTAATTTTGGAAAACCATCTTCAATCTGTTGTTGTTTAAGTGAGCAAGTTTCTAGGATTTGCCGATATATTTTACCAATACTATCTTGACGTCCTCGTTGTTCAACTAATTCAGCACCTCTAATCGGCGTACTGTCTAAAACCACCCCATCAACTAATACCGATTTCAAAGCTAAAACATGATCGCTGGTTTTACCATAAACAAGAGACCCCTGACCAGATGCATCACAACTAATCATACCGCCAATTGTTGCCCGGTTACTGGTCGATAACTCTGGCGAAAAGAATAGATTATAAGGACGTAAATAATCATTTAGCTGATCTTTAATCACCCCCGTCTGTACTCGTACCCATCCCTCTTTTTCATTTAGTTCGAGAATGTTATTCATATGGCGAGAAAGATCTAAAACAAGATCATTGCTTAAAGACTGCCCATTAGTGCCCGTACCGCCACCGCGCGGAGAGAAACGAATTTCAGAAAATTTTTCTAATTGTGCCAACTTGCAAATTGCAACAATATCTTGAGTCGATTTAGGAAAAATAACCGCTTGTGGTAAGCATTGATAAACACTGTTATCTGTAGCTACCGCTAAACGGCCGGCATAACTTTTTTCGATTTCACCGCAATAATCACTTTCGCTTAAGGCGTTTAAAAATTCAAAGTAATCTTGCTTAATATTTTCTTGGTGAGTTAATTTTGGAATCATCTCTAAAGCATCCTGGTCCATTGTTGAAGGTGAAATTTGCCACTAAAAATAGCGGTGAATAATAGCACAATTTAAATAAAGGTTTGCGAGAAAAATTTTTACGGTTACAGCTTGATATTCGCTATAAAAACAGTCGATAAAGATCATGAATATCAATAAAAGTAATTGAAATGATTTAGGGTTAGAACATAATGCCTTAGGCAACTGATTCTAACCGCTCATTATCAAATTAATAAGCTATAAGTGATGATGCATCCCAAAGGATATTTCAAATAAAGGAATAGTAATATAGATGAATAGGGCAACCAATCAAACAGCAAACGAACCGGATCACTATGCGACCAACTTAGCCGTCATCAACAAAGTAAATACAGTGACAACGACTGAAAATATTTACAATAATTTAGGCGTCTTAATAGTAGCCAAAGGCACTGAAATTTCGGCTCATGCATATCAAATAATAATTAAGCATAAATTACAAAAGCCAATTGAAAACAGCATACAGCTTGATAACACGCTCACTCCAGACAAAATTTATTTGCAGTTTACAACCTTAACGTTATCTTCCGAACTAAAAAGTATTCTTTGTAACAAAATGAATATTGATAAATTTATGGTTCACTGCCAGCAACTACAAGAATACCCATTGCTTTTACAAAAGTTAACTGTACTGCAAGCTCGTTTTCCTACTCACTACCGCAAAACCATCTATGGCGCTTTATTTTCACTGTGCCTTTGTTACGAACAAAAATTATCCTATGACATCAGCAATAATACTTTTCTTGCTGCATTATTTAGAGACTTAGGGTTATTGCATATTGATGCCATGGTGGTCGATGAAAAAGGGAAATTAAGTGCACAGTCATGGAAGTTACTACAAGGGCATGTTCCTATTGGTTACAATGTCGCAAAATTAATTCCAGGACTTGCTAAAGAAGTCGCTAGGGCAGTGCTAGAACACCATGAGACCACTGATGGTTTTGGTTATCCTCTTTCTAAAATTGAAAACAAACTATCATTGGAAGGGCAAATCGTTGCTTTTGCAGATACTTTTGTCGCTCTTTTTCAAAAGCATATATTTCAATATGGTCGTTCTATCAGTGATTTGATACCTATTTTACAGATAAATTCCGGCGTAAATTTGCATCAAAACACGCAGGCCGCATTGCGTTTAATTAGCGCCTATTCAACGCCAACAAATACAATGAAAATTGATGCTAAAACAATTCAATTAGGAAAAAGTCTATTGCAACGACAACCTAAAATCAGCAGGTGGTTTGAGAATGCATTACAGTTTCATAAACTACTAGCAACTAAGCATCCCAATTGTAATTTACAAAGCACCACAAAATTTTTTGAACGGCAACAAGAAATGTTATCACGCTCAGGAATATGTGATGCTCTATTCCTCGACTGGTTGAGATCTTTAGATTTAAGCCATCTCAACATACAGGATGCATTAGAAATACAAAAGTCGGAGTTGATGCTAAATGAAATTTCATGGCAATTTGAGCAACTTCTTAAAATATTTAAAGCCATTGCAATTGAGGTGAAAGCATCCAGTGAGGAATTAATTACTCTACGGACTAAGATTGATCTACTGCAAAACAGTTTAAGGTAACTCAAACTTATTGAAAAAGTCTTCATCTCCGATCTCACTTGCAAATAGTCCATAAACTGCGTTTTTCGCAGTGTCCACAGAGTATTCAACGGTAAATGCACAATCTTCAGGAACGTATACAAAACAACCAATAAAAGCATCTCTATTGGTAATATATGCAGCGAGTCAGCGCTTGCATATGGCATAAATAGACTATCGATAAATGGCATTAAAATCGCAATACAAATAACTTTGCCTGATTCGACTAGAGGTTTCATTACGTCTTGAATATTAAGGTGAAACCATAATTTTTCGAGTATCTCTGTACCACTACACGCGGACATTTTTTATTGCCATAATTCCCCTTTCTACCTGGACACAATCTATATCCCCAGCACACTTATTATCCTCTTATTCTTGCTCTAAAAAATGCGTTTGCTTTTCTATTTATCGCTATTTTTGGCAAATCAAAAATGGCCATCACCTGTAAATAATCGCTATGTGAGAATGATTAAATAAGATTAATACTAAGGGAATGAAAAGAGGAATAGATTAGGCCGTAAATAAGCGAAAAAATATTATCTCCATATGCGGATATGGAGATCTACAATCGCTTAATTTATTTCATTCATTTTGAAAGCGGTTAACCGTAATAAAGCTTGTTCAATCACTTGAAATGAAACCCTTTCTTGGATCTCGTCGATTTCTAAGTTATTAAATAACTCACCTAAAAATACGCAGATATAGGTCAGTGGTGCCACTGCAAATAGCTTGGGATTGGCGATAAAATCACATCCGCACGTCGCCATCCATATGGGATCATCATGTGTATCCATAAATTTGGTTTCTAAAATAGTCTCTTTTAAATGCGTCAGTAGCGCAGTTGTATCTGATTGTTTAGCTTTAAATGTAGCGCTCAGTGCGGCTAACGAGTTGATCGTTTTCTGGTTTGGTAAAATATTAGTAGTATGAATGTTAGACATTATCAATGTCTCCTCTAATTTCAATGACAAAAGCGAAACGTTTACATCCATGTCGTCGCTCCGTTCTTCAGATGCTGCTGCTGTTGTTTTTTTTGTTGACTAAAGCAATACATATAGATTATATATTTACATCAACAATAGCCATACCAAAATAGTCAAATTATAGTCTTTGTGACAGATCCAGATTATTTTAAATAAAGGAAGCAGAAGGTGCGGACTTAGTCTCAGAATGAACTAAGCAAGAGACAAAAAGCGACGAACCTATACAAGCTAACCTTTATATCCTTGGAAATGGCCAATATAGCTAAGCTTAGAAATTTATTTTGTCATCATAGAGCAATTTATATAGCGCTATTTTTAATAGAAAATACACGGCTAATAATGTTCGCTAGTTAAAATCTATAATTTAGTCTGCTTGCGCAAACGCTCTCGGTAATGCTCTTTTGCAAGTTTTTGCATATCGGCAACTTGATCACTTTCATCAATAATTTCACGCCCGAGCAGGGTTTCCATGACATCTTCTAAAGTAACAACCCCTACTGTTTGACCAAAACGATCGTCCACCAAGAAAAGCTGCTCATGGCGTTTAATAAATAGATCTAACGCATTTAATACAGGGAATTCTTTTGAGATACGATAAAAAGGCTGCTTGATATCTTGCAGTTGTTTATCACCTTGCCCATGTCGTTCACATTCATATAATTGCCCTTTAATTATCATGCCAGTAATTCTATCAATACTCTCACTATAGACAGGTATGCGGGTGAAAATTGCGGTTTGCGCGGCGCTTAATGCTTCCTCCACCGTCATTGTTTCAGGCAAGGCATGCATTACCGTGCGCGGGGTTAAAATATCTTCTACTTTGGTATCTCGTAATTTAAAAATATTTTCTATTAATAGGTTCTCTTGAGTCACTATCCCCCCCTCTTTATAACTCAGGGCGGTAAATGCCAAGATTTCTTCTCGACTAATGGTTTCATTTTTATTGCGGCGAAATAGCGATGTGACACGCGTAGCTAACCAAACCAACGGAAAGGTTATTTTAACTAAGAAAGAGATACAGTAGGCAGAGGGTAGCGCAAGTTGCCGCCAAAATGTTACACCGAGTGTTTTTGGGATAATTTCAGAAAAATACAAAATAGCCAGAGTCAGCGAAAAAGCAATTAAAGTTTCCCATTGCTCACCATAAACACGAACAGCTTGAGCCCCTACCCCAGCGGCCCCCATGGTATGTGCAATCGTATTTAAAATAAGAATGCTGGAGATGGATTGATCAAGATTCAGCTTGGTCTTAGCTAACAACTCACCTGCTCGGGGATTTTTTTGTCGAGTTTGCACAATAAAGGTTGCCGTGACAGACAATAAAACCGCCTCTAATACCGAACATACAAACGACACACCAATAGCAATCATGATATAGATAACGAGTAATGTCATTATACTTTGCCTACTCTTTTATAAAGTGATTTACAGGCATCTGTAGCTAAACTTTTTATTCTCCACGCAGTATCACTATTTGGGGGTAATTTTCTCTTGCACTAACCCTTTCATATTATCTAACAGATCGATCGGCATCGGGAATATGATAGTTGATGTTTTGTCATTAGTTATTTCTGTTAGTGTTTGCATATATCTTAGTTGTAGTGCATTAGGAGCCTGATTTAATACCAACGCCGCCTGTTTTAATTTTTCAGAGGCTTCCAATTCTCCTGTTGCATGGATAACTTTCGCTCGTCTAACCCTCTCCGCTTCAGCTTGTTTTGCCAATGCACGGACCATGCTTTCATCCAGATCAACATGTTTGACTTCAACCGTGGCTATTTTTATCCCCCAGTTATCGGTCTGCTTATCTAAAATAACTTGAATATCTTTATTTAATCGATCCCGTTCGGACAACAATTCATCAAGCTCATGCTGCCCTAATACAGACCGTAGTGTGGTTTGCGATAACTGACTAGTTGCTTCAAAATAGCTTTCCACATTGATGATGGCCATTTGCGGATCCACCACTCTAAAATAGACAACAGCATTAACTTTCACTGAGACATTATCACGCGTGATCAAGTCCTGAGTCGGTACATCTAAGACGATGGTACGCAAATCAACTCTAACCATCTGCTGAATAACTGGGATTAGAATAACTAAACCAGGACCTTTCACGCGCTCAAAGCGGCCCAGAAAAAACACCACACCACGTTCATATTCACGCAATACTCTAAGCATACTCATCAACAGTGCAACAATAAGAATAAGCACACTTATCACGCTATAAATCATCATTTTTTTACTCCTTATAAGTTTATATTCTGATCAGCTTAAGAGTGCACCTGCAGGCATAAACCAGATACCTTTTGAATCGTAACTTGGTGCCCAGCCTCAATCTTTTCGCTACTACTTGCCTGCCAGATTTCGCCACTAACACGCACCCATCCCCGCCCCGAATCAAAATCATCAATCGCGATAGCATATTTCCCAACCATGCAATCAACGCCCGTACTGGCCTTTTTGCCCTGAATCTTCAATAGCAAAGTGAGAATAACAAAAGTAAAGAAGATAGAAACAACGGCAAAGCTTGCAATAAGTGGTCTTGCTATTTGAAAAGCGGGGAGATCACTGTCCATTAGAAAAATTGATCCAAAAATAAATGAGACAATCCCACCAAAGCCTAAAATACCAAAACTGGGACTAAATACTTCCGCTATAAATAATGCGATGCCCAGTAGGATAAGCGCTAATCCAGCATAATTTAACGGTAACATCTGCAGTGCATACATGCCGAGCAAGAGACAAATCCCCCCTAGCACCCCCGGTAAACCAATACCCGGATTATAAAATTCAAGTAATAGTCCATAGATGCCAATTAACATTAGAATATAAGCAATATTAGGGTTGGTAATGGTAGCCAAAAAGGAAAAACGCCAATCGGGTACACGTGTTACAATTTCAACATCCGTCAATGCCAGTACAGTGAGTTCCCCGTTGAGTTTTATTTGTCGCTGATCAGAAAATCTGATCAGTTGATCTAGATCGTCAGCAATAAAATCAATGACATTTTTTGCTAATGCCTCTTGTGCGTCCAGACTAGCGGCTTCTGTCACTGCAGTTTCTGCCCACTTTTCATTACGACCATGCAACTTTGCCAGCCCTTTAATATAAGCTGTCGCATCATTGATCGCTTTTTTCTCATGGGTTGTATTAGCTGTGACGTTTTTACTATTGACGGCTGAATCGTGGCTTGATTGTTCTTGTTTTGCGCCCGCTTCTTTTTCAGGCTCAGGTTCACTTTCTTGCATTCCGATTGCAACCGGCGTTGCCGCCCCTAAATTTGTTGCATTGGCCATTACTGCAAGATGGCTCGCCAGTAAAATATAGGTGCCTGCACTGGCAGCACGAGCGCCAGAAGGTCCCACCCAAGTCGCAACAGGTACAGAAGAGGTTGTAATAGCCTGAATTATTTTTCGCATCGACGAATCTAATCCGCCCGGGGTATCCATTTTAAGGATCACTAAACCAACATTTTGTTGCTTGGCTAGTATCAGTTCACGGCTTATATAATCAGAAGATGCAGGGCCAATCGCCCCCTGTACAGGGATAACCCATACCTCTTTGGCGATACTTGTAGAAGAAAAAAAAACGGAAATGAACAGTAAACAGACAGCTAAATTTTTCATTAACAGCCCTCCACAAATCCTGTCTATTATTTAAGCATAGTACAGTTTTACCTCTCCCCAAAAACAAAAACGCACTGTCCGAATAAACAAAACAGTGCGTGCTATATTTTAATTGAATAAAATGCCTCCAAAAAACTATCTTTTCATTTTTGCTAACAGTAGATTTAAGCTAATGGCCACCAGACCACATAGACTGACACCTTGTAAACTATAATGATGACCAAAACCAACGGCTATTTTACAATTTACAAAAACTATCTCTTCATTTTTGGTAACAGTAGATTTAAGCTAATGGCCACCAGACCACATAGACTGACACCTTGTAAACTAAATGCACCAAAGCCAAATGCCATGCCACCAATACCAAATACTAATGTCACGGACACGATACATAAGTTACGCGCATTTGAAAGATCGACCTGATGACGAATTAAGGTATTTAATCCAACTGATGCAATTGTACCAAAGAGCAAAATCATAATGCCCCCCATCACGGCAGTTGGAATGGTTTGTAATATAGCGCCAAATTTACCGACAAATGCAAGACAGATTGCAATCACAGCTGCCCACATCATAATTTTAGGATTAAAATTACGCGTTAACATGACCGCCCCTGTGACTTCGCTATAGGTGGTGTTTGGTGGCCCACCAAATAAGGACGAAACACTAGTTGCAAGCCCATCACCAAATAGCGTGCGGTGTAGACCAGGTTTCTTGAGGAAATCTTTGCCTGTTACATTACTGATAGCTAATATATCGCCCACATGCTCGACCGCGGGGGCAATAGCAACAGGGATCATAAATAATACTGCATGCCAGTTCCATTCTGGTGCGACAAAATTTGGCAAACTAAACCAAGGTGCCGCTGTGATTGGCGAGAAATCAAGTACACCAAAGAACAGAGACAGAAGATAACCAACAATCACACCACAAAAAATAGGTACTAATTTGAAAATACCTTTAGCCATGGTGGAAACCAATAACGTTGTAAGCAATGCAGAAAAAGAGATGATCATCGCTGTATTTTGCTCAATAATCACAAAACTACCATCACCTGCTTTACCGATTGCCATATTGACGGCAAGCGGAGCCAGCCCAAGACCAATCACCATAATGACAGGTCCTACCACAACAGGCGGTAATAAACGATGAATAAACTCTACACCACGCAGTTTTACTGCATACGCCATCACCATATATACTATACCCGAAACAAATAGACCGGACATGGTAGCGGGGATTCCCCAAGTTTGGATACCGTAAGCGATTGGTGCGATAAATGCGAATGAAGAAGCTAAAAATATCGGTACCTGTCCTTTTGTAACCAAGTGAAAGAGCAACGTACCAATACCAGCAGTAAACAGAGCAACATTCGCATCTAACCCTGTAATTAAAGGCATTAAAACTAACGCACCAAATGCCACGAATAACATTTGTGAGCCAGCTAAAATTTGTTGCGGTAAATTCAAATTTGCAGTGATATCTTCAACAGGTTTATTTAAATCCAAATCTAATTCTTGTCCTGAATTAGTCTGCATATTATTCTCCATCCATCTATTATTTATTTAAAGCGCGTTATTTAGTGCCGAATATTTTATCACCAGCATCACCAAGCCCAGGGACGATGTAACCGTGTTTATTGAGGTGATCATCAATTGATGCAGTGTAAACCTCTACATCTGGATGCGCGGCTTCCAGTGCTTTTAATCCTTCAGGTGCAGCGACCAGAATAAGGACTTTAATATTCGTACAGCCATTTTTCTTAATTAAGTCTAATGTTGAGATCATTGAACCACCCGTTGCCAGCATGGGATCAACAACAAGCGCTAGACGTTCATCAATTTGATTAACTAATTTGGAGAAGTAAGGAACAGGCTCAAGCGTCTCTTCATCTCGGTAAATCCCGACGACACTCACTTTTGCACTTGGCATATGCTCTAGCACACCGTCCATCATTCCTAATCCAGCACGTAAAATGGGCACTACAGTGGCTTTTTTACCCTTAAGTTGTTGTACGACTATCTGTCCATCCCAACCTTGGATAGTAACGTCTTCAAGTTCCAGATCTTTAGTCGCTTCATAAGTTAATAAGCTTGAGACTTCACGCGCTAATTCACGGAAACGTTTAGTGCTAATATCCCCTTCTCGCATTAAACCAAGTTTGTGCTGAACTAATGGATGTTTCACTTCAATTACTTTCATTTTTTTCTCCAAATTAATACAAATTTAAAAACCAGACAACACACTTTAAGAGTGCAGTTTATCCCAAGATTGTTATTGTTCACCAGCATGTTGAAAATCGTAGAATACATGTTCTATAAATTAATGGCATAAAAAAAGGGCGATAGTTTAGTACCACACCCCCCTTTACAGCAGCATTTAATACTTTTAGTTATTATTTAAATTGGTCGCACCAATTTGATGAATAGATAGATCCGCACCATTAAACTCTTGCTCTTCAGTAAGTCGAATAGGCATAAAGTAATTTACTGATTTATAGATAATGAAGCCACCAATTAGCGCGACTGATACACCCGCAATTGATCCAATCAGCTGACTGGTGAAACTCACTCCACCTAACCCACCAAGACGTTGCAGACCGAAAATACCCGCGGCGATCCCCCCCCATAAACCACAGACACCATGTAGCGGCCAGACACCTAGGACATCATCGAAGCTTGTAAATTTATTTTGTACATAGGTAAATAACCAAACAAATAATCCACCTGCAATTAAACCAGTCGCTAGCGCGCCAATGGGATGCATTATATCAGATCCGGCACATACTGCGACGAGTCCCGCTAATGGGCCATTATGAATAAAGCCGGGATCTTTTCTACCAACCACTAGGGCGCTAATAATACCACCGACCATTGCCATTAAGGAGTTCATCGCAACCAAACCGCTAATACCTTCAATCGCCTGCGCCGACATCACATTAAAACCGAACCAGCCAACAGATAGGATCCAAGCTCCTAATGCTAATAAAGGTATATTAGAAGGAGCAAAAGCGACTACTTTACCACCACGATAACGCCCATTTCGGCTACCTAAGACCACAATTGCAGCAAACGCAATCCAACCGCCCACAGCATGTACAACAATAGAGCCAGCAAAATCGTGGAAACCCGCATCAAAATTAACCAGTAACCAGTTTTGGAAACCCCAATTGCCGTTCCATACTAGTCCTTCGAAAAAGGGATAAACAACAGCCACACATAGCGCGGCTGCGACTAACATCGGGTTAAAACGTGCGCGCTCTGCAACACCGCCAGAAATAATGGCGGGAATGGCTGCAGCAAAAGTCATCAAGAAAAAGAATTTTACCAGTTCATAACCATTGTTTTGTGCTAGTACGGCAGCGCTATCGAAAAAAGTAACCCCATAAGCGAACCAGTAACCAAAGAAAAAATAGACCAATGCCGAGACAGCAAAATCTGACATGATTTTAACTAGGGCATTAACTTGGTTTTTATGGCGCACAGTGCCCACTTCTAAAAAAGCAAAACCGGCGTGCATAGCAAAAACCATTACAGCACCTAATAAGATAAATAGCGTATCGGCGCTGCTCACCAGCGCTGTCACGTGATTTTGAATAGACTCCATTATTTCCTCGTTGACAAACTAAATTAAAATTGGCCGAGATTTTAACTGATCAACACTGAAATTAATATTTTTTTAGTTATATACACGACAAAACGCGATAAAACATGACAAAGAACAACAAACTACAAAATCAAAATCAGGAAATAAATGGCAAATACAACAATTCACTATTTATTTGTACATATTAAAGAGATGGTTAGCTAAACACACATAATTTTTGCGTTATTGATTTTCATTTATTAATTAGAACAAGTTGTTAGCGTAATAATTACTTTTATCCCAAGCATTTTTATAGGCTTAAAGAGAGCATTTAATAAGTGGATTTGTATTTTAAATTACTCTGATAGAAGCGGTTTTTAACAGCTCACCTACAGATATTCTTTATTGTGTATTATTTTTTAATAGCCTGATTATATACCCATGATACCTAAAGGTGCTTTCTCAAGACTCAGATCGGAGCCCCGAATAAGGCACGGCATGAAGATGGCTCCCTTATCAAATACTGTCGCGCCGTACTTGTTTTCGAGCGGAGTCACCACTGGATGGGACAAATTGTGTATTGAAGTAAGATATGTATAGATACTAAAAAGCCAGTTATTAGTAAATAACTGGCTTTTTAGATAGAAACTAACTGACCACTAAACTTTTAATATAAGCTGATTTTGATCTAAGCGATTCACACGTGCGCGTATTTTAGCTTCAAGCTGATCAATCACGTTATTATTATCGAAACGCTCCCGCTGGCGTACACCGTCTTCATAGTAACCGCTTTTACTGTTACCACCTGTTATACCAATATCTGAAAGCAATGCCTCACCGGGGCCATTTACGACACAACCAATAATGGAAACATCGATTGGCGTAATAATATCTTGAAGACGCTCTTCTAGTGCGTTGACGGTGGCAATAACATCAAACTCTTGTCGAGAGCAGGTTGGGCAAGCAATAAAGTTAATGCCGCGGCTACGGATTCGTAACGACTTTAGAATATCGAAGCCAACTTTGATCTCTTCCACAGGATCAGCCGCTAAAGAAACACGCAGCGTATCCCCGATCCCTTGCGCCAGTAAAAGCCCTAAACCCACGGCTGATTTTACCGAACCACTACGCAGCCCCCCCGCCTCAGTGATGCCTAAATGCAGTGGTTGTATTATCTGTTTAGCAAGTAACTGATATGACTCAACGGCCAAGAGTGCATCTGATGCTTTAACACTTACTTTAAATTGTTCGAAATTAAGGCGATCTAAAATATCAACATGACGTAACGCAGAATCCACAAGTGCTTGTGCGGTAGGCTCGCCATATTTTTCTTGAATATCTTTTTCCAGCGAACCGCCATTGACACCAATACGGATAGGAATATTTTTATCCCGCGCACAGTCAACAACGCTGCGAATACGTTGTTCATTACCTATATTACCAGGATTAATACGTAAACAATCAACACCATATTCAGCCACTTTTAAAGCTATTCGATAATCAAAATGAATGTCGGCAATCAACGGGATATTGGTCTGTGCTTTAATCTCTTTAAATGCTTCAGCCGCATTCATGGTGGGTACTGAAACACGGACCATATCAGCTCCGACCGATTCTAGCTGTTTGATTTGCGCAACTGTTGCGGCAACATCCGTTGTTAATGTATTGGTCATTGATTGTACTGTGATTGGTGCATCCCCGCCGACAGGAACATTACCGACCATGATTTGTTTGGAGATACGACGGATAATTGAAGAAGAATGACTCATAATATTTTTACTCTTTGTAATTCAATCTATATTTAGTAGAAAAAATAATATCAACTCGGACAATGAAAGCATAATAGTATTTAATATCATTCAGCTTTTATACCTTGCTATTAGCTTTGTGTGGCCTCGAAAAAATAACCGAGTCAAGATTTTCCTATTGGTAGACATTTAATGCAGAAACACACAAAAATAACGACATTGTAGCAATTTGATATGCCGTGCAGAGCTTCACTACTGCGGGATGCTAAATCGTGTAATTTGATCAGGCCCAAAATCACGTTCAACTATTTTGTTTTGATAGAGTATTTCAACCGCGCTCGGCTTGCCTAATTTTAAATGAAAAGGCGGCACACCATTAACCGTCAGTTGAGCCCCTTTTTTGTAGAGATCAAATGCGAGACGCTTACCTGTTGCATCAACAATTTCGGTCCAACAATCCGCACTAAAAGTCATTTGTAAAGCTTCTGTGATAGCAACATCCAGCTCAACTGCGGCGTTTTCATTCGCCTCATTTTCAACTGCAACAAATTGTTCTGCGGCCTCAGACGTTACTTGTTCACTTGATTCTTGTGTAACCAACATCTCTGTATCAGCAGATTCATCAAGCACAGCTTCATCTTCTTCAATCAACACAGTGCTAGGTGTAATGTCATCAGCTTCCAAGTCAAACAGATCTGTTTCAGAGATTACCACTGGCGAGTCCGAAGTATTATCTTCCACAGCGATTTTTGTTTCTTCTATTGGCGCATTTTCATTCCCTGTTTCCAGCAAAACACTTTGTTGCTCCAACATAAAAAAAACACTGACAGCTGCTATAACAAGTAATAAAAACAACCAAGTCTTGGAGCGTTTTTTGACCGGAGGAATGATCATCGGGGAACGTAAATGAGTTGGTTTTTTTTGCTTCTGTGTTAATTTCTGGTACTCAATAAATTGTTGAAGTTTACCTAGCTTCACTAATTTTGCATAATTTACCAGGTAACCACGCAAATAAATGGTCGGATATTTTTGATTTTCTATCACTTCATCAAGATTATCTTCAATATCCCGTATCGTTCCTACACCTAAATTTAACTGTTCGGCAACCGCCTCAACAGATAGAGAGGCAATTAATCTTGCATCTTGTAGCGTTTTCCCCAGTGGGGCGACGATAGTTGGCTCTTCGTTATTAATAGTATTCATGATTTAAATAATCTAAGGCTTGTTGAGATTCGGGAAATTGTTCTAATAATGTCCCAGCGTATTTATTCAGACTTGCATTTTTTTCAGTGGCATAACTCAAGCGGATCCATTGCCATAAGCTTTCCGCTGATGCTTTATTATTTTTTTGATAATTAAAAAGATTTAAACGTGCTGTTTTATAATCTTTTTTACTGATATTGAGCTTAGCTAACGAGAGGTTTAAATAATATTTGTTAGGGTTATGAGATAAAGCGTACTGGTAATAAAACAATGCTTTCTCTGCCAACCCAGCTTTTTCAGCACAAACACCTGCATTTTCATAAGTATTAGCAACAGCAGTATAAGTTGCTTGCTTTACTGCAGTTAAGAAAGCCCGGTCCGCTTCTTCATAGCGTCCAAGCCCACATAAAAAGGTACCATAATTATTGTAAGTGTCAGGATTTTTATTATCGATTGATAAAGATTTTTCATACAATTCCTCTGCTTTATTATTCTCGTTTACTCTCTGATAATAATAAGCAAAAATGCGATAGATATTGGCATCTTTAGGTTGGTATTCTAAGGCTTTTTCTAGATTCTGCTTGGCCTGTTCCATGTTGTTTTTTTGCAGATAAAGAAGTGCGAGCTTAACTCGGGTATCCGCAGCACCTTGAGGATCGAAGGCCATTTTATTGCCTGCACCTCCATTTTTTGTAGTGACCGTTGTTTCCGTTGAAACGCAAGCAGAAAGCAATAAAATAAGTGACAGAATAACAATAGGTTGGCGCATAAATCCCTCAATTAACAGAGCCTGTTCACGCAAATTCCGCATGAAACAGGTATTACACATTGTGAACGATATCGCCCCCAGTTGCATCCGTTTTTTAGTGGTTATTGAACCTCGATCATTCGCTTTAGTGTTAAACCACTTGCACAACTAGATTCTGCTAATATGTAGCGAGTCAGATCTGATCTTTTTCTTAAACGGCAGCGATTTCGATATTTTCGCCTTTTTCTCGCTTTTTCATGGTGCGTTTAGTTCTATCAATCACATCGCCGACTAACTGACCGCAGGCCGCATCAATATCATCACCTCTAGTTTTACGTACAATAACAGTATAACCATACTCCATTAACACTTTATTAAAACGATCTACACGACTGTTACTTGGTTTAGCGTAATCATTTCCAGGAAAGGGATTAAAAGGGATAAGGTTAATTTTACACGGTGTATCTTTAAGAAGATGCGCAAGTTCATGGGCTTGATCCGTTGAATCATTGTAGTGATCCAGCAATAAATACTCAACAGTTACCTTACCTCTATTGGCATTAGATTTTTCGATATAACGTTTCACACCGGCGAGGAAATCAGCAATATTATATTTATCATTAATCGGCATCATTTCAGAGCGTAATTTATCATTGGCAGCATGCAATGAAATAGCTAAGGCAACATCGATGCGATCGCCTAAAATATCTAGAGCCGGCACAACACCCGATGTAGAGATAGTCACGCGGCGTTTAGAAAGTGCATAACCAAAATCGTCCAACATTAATTCCATAGCAGGAATTACATTATTCAGATTTAATAATGGCTCTCCCATCCCCATCAACACGACATTGGTGATCGGGCGCTGACCGCTTTCCCCTTTGACACCAATAATTTTAGCTGCTCGCCAAACTTGCCCAATAATTTCAGAAACCGTTAGATTACGATTAAATCCTTGCTGCGCTGTCGAACAGAAATTACACGCAAGAGCACAACCAACCTGTGATGAAATGCATAAAGTTGCACGTTCTTTTTCTGGGATATAAACTGTTTCAATTTCTTGATCGCCAACCGTCATCGCCCACTTAATAGTGCCATCACTGCTGCGCTGCTCAACTTTAATTTCAGGCGCGATAATCTCTGCACGCTGTTTTAATTTCTCGCGCAGGGTTTTATTAATGTTACTCATTAATTCAAAATCATCACAACCGAAATGGTAGATCCATTTCATTACCTGCTCGGCACGAAACGGTTTTTCACCCAATTCTACAAAAAATGCGCGCAAACCTTCTCGGTTTAAATCTAATAGGTTTACTTTTTTATTACTCATGAAAGCCTCATTACAACAAAGGGGGGCAAAAAATAGGGGGAGATTGTACAAAGGTTAAACGTATATAGCTAGTCAAAGAAAAGGGTTGCCCATAAAGAACCCCCCTTGTGCTTATTTAAACAACGCTTACTGCGGGTATTTGTACTGTTTCAGTCCAACTATAATAAATTTCAGGCGGCAATTTATCACCACGTTGATTGATCGTTTTATGGATTTTACCGCGTTTTAGTAACACCGCCATCATTGGCATCAGCCCCTCACTGCTTAGATGGAAATGTTTAAGCAGTTTTTTTTCCTCTATACGGCCAGCTTGTTTAACGTAATCGCTGATAGCTTGTAAAATCATAATGACACCTTCTGCGCTAACACATTACCTTTACGCTTTAATAGGTATAGCACAACTAACACCGTCAATGCCGAAAAAGCTAAATAGAGCATGCTGCTGGCTGGGTGTGCTGAGAATGTACCAATTTGATAATAGGAAACCGACACGATATAAGCCACAGCGGTTGTCCATAAGGCAATAAAACGCGCCCAGTTAGCACCAACCTCATTAACAATCGCCCCCATGGCCGCCGCACAAGGGGCATATAATAAAATAAATAACAGGTAAGCAAATGCAGCTTCTTGACTCACAAATGCTTTTTTAATATTAGTGTAAATCGTTAAATCAACACCTTGCTGATCAGCGGCAACGGTTAAATCAGAAAGGTCCCCTACGTTAATACCCAACGGGTCACTAATATTTATGCCTAATAAGTTTTCTGGAATAGTTTGTAACGCAGTATTGATTTTATCAAGCAGCGTCAACGTAACTTCATCGTCCGCCAGTTGCGTAGAATAGAGGTTATTTAAAGTACCGACTACAGCCTCTTTAGCAAACAACCCAGTAACCAGCCCAACTGTCGCAGGCCAATTGTCTTGTGTCACACCTAATGGCGATAAAACAGGTGTAATAATTTGCGCCCCTTTACTGAGTAATGATTGATCACTGTTTTGATGCCCAAAACTACCATCAACACCAATCGAGTTAATAATATTAAGGAAAGTAACAACCAATATAATCGTTTGCCCAGCACCAACGACAAACCCTTTAAGCTTTTGCCAGGTTTTTAATAAGGTATTACGCAGTGTCGGAAACTCATAATCAGGCAATTCTAAAAATAGACTTTCACTTTTTCCAGGTAATATTGTACGGCTTAATACGTATCCCGTCGCAACCGCGACAAAGATCCCAATTAAATACAATAAAAACACAATATTCTGGCCATTTTCAGGAAAAAAGGCACTCGCGAATAATGCATATACAGGTAAACGTGCACCACATGACATAAAAGGAGACATGACCACCGTTAATAGACGCTCACGTTCTTTTTCTAAAGTCCTTGCTGCCATTACGGCTGGCACAGTACAGCCAAAACCAATGATCATTGGCACAAAAGATTTTCCTGGCAAGCCTATCCATTGCATTGATTTATCAATAACAAACGCAGCGCGCGCTAAATAACCGGTACTTTCTAATATGGCTAAAAATAGATAGAGACAAGCGATAACAGGAATAAAAGTCATCACGGTTTGGATACCGTTACCAACACCGTAGGCTAATATATTAATTAACCAATCAGGGGCAGATAGCGCAGCTAATAATTGTGCGCTAGTGTCGACAAAAATGGCCCCACCCGCAATATCAAAAAAATCAATAAAGGCACTGCCGATGTTAATTGAAAACATAAACATCAAATACATCACGAAGAGAAAGAAAGGGATGCCAGTAAAGCGGTTCATTACTAAGGCATCGATTTTTTCAGAAATTGAACGCCCTAATACACCTTCCACTCGCACTGCATCTTGCAGCAGTTGATAGATGAAACTGTAACGAGTATCGGCAATTTGCAAGTCAATATCGAAACTTTTTTCTACGGCTTTACTTTTTTCTTGCAAAAAAGAGGCTTGTTGAGATTGAGAAAGACGCATAAAAATGCTTTGATCATTCTCCAATAATTTAATTGCCAACGCTCTATTTTGTAAATGATGACTCTCAGAATCCAATAAACTTATACCTATTTCAATAACAGGCGTTAAAACATCACCGTAATTTAAAATAAGCGGTTCATTAATTGTTTGTTGTGTTAATCGAGTTAACTGTGAGGTTAGTTTTTCTACAGATTTTTTATCATGTGTTGATAAGCTAATAACAGGACAGCCTAATCCTTTAGCGAGTGCTTTTTCATTGATGACTAAACGTTTTTTTTCAGCCACATCCATTTTATTAATCACAGCGACAACGGGCAATCCAAGCTCTTTAAGCTGTAATGTCAGGTATAAACTACGCTCTAAACAACTTGCATCAATGACATTAATAATAATATCGGGGCTATTTTGCATAATATAATCAAAAGCGACACGCTCATCAAGCGAGCTCCCATCCGCATCATAGTCAAGACTGTAAATCCCAGGAAGATCAATAACCTGTACTTCGCTTTTATCGCTTAAGGTAAAATAGCCAGTTTTTTTCTCAACTGTCACACCACTCCAGTTGCCAACATGCTGATTTGCCCCCGTTAGCACATTAAATAAAGTAGTTTTCCCTGAATTAGGATTACCGATGGTAGCGATGGACAAACTCATGCAATTAACTCCACTTTAATTTTGCTCACTAATGATTTGCGCAACGCAATGCTACTGTTGGCACAACGGATCGCAACGGGATCCCCCATCGGAGCTCGACGCAGCATTTCAATTTGAGCTTTGGGTAAAAAACCTAAATTGAGCAATTTTTTACGCATAATAGGCTCCATATCATGCATGTTAACAATACACGCTCTTTGTCCAACTTTAAGTTCAGATAGCAGCATCGCTTGCTCCTTTTGTAAAATTACAACCTAACCCAATTGCAAATCATTCGCATTTGCATTTGATAATAAATCAAAAAATAGGGGTATACAATGTTTTAAATCAATCTTATTAGCGATATATAATGACGCTCTGGTAAACTAAGAAAAAATAACTACTGGAAAATAGTATGGACTTCAACGATCTTAATCTTGTGTATTCCACTGATCGTGGAAAAATCGATAAACCTAGTGCGAAAATAAAGGCGCCCGAAGTTGATGGCATTGTGCGCATTCATCGCGAAACGAAAGGACGAAAAGGTAAAGGTGTGACTTTAATCAAAGGCTTAGCAATTGATGCCGAAGCGCTTAAAACACTGGCTAAAGAGATAAAAAAACGCACCGGAACGGGGGGATGTGTCAAAGATTTTGTGATTGAGATTCAAGGTGATCAGCGTGAAATTGTGAAGAGTCTATTAGAAATTAAAGGCTATAAAGTCAAATTAGCCGGCGGTTAGTTAAAGGCGACCAGAGCTGCCGCCTTTAATTCTTTATTTTTGATTGAGAGCCTGACTTTCAAAGTGCAGCCCTTTCCAACCATTAATCATAAATTGTCGGATGTTTTGATGATCCTGCGCATTTGGGAAGTCTAATACATCCTCTCGGTAGTAGCGGCCAAAACAAGCAAGGGTTTTCGACTCGTTCAAATTTTGCAACTGTGCAAAAGAGAACAGTTTGCATGAGCCAGAATTTTCTCCCGCCGCATTTATCTGCAGACCATTCACAAAAGAGGTGTCAGTAAAAGAATAATGCAGTTCAATCACCGCCATCGTATCAGTAAACTCTATATTTTCTGGTTGTGTCGATAATTTATCTAAAAATTCAGTTATTAGCATAATAACTCCCTGCTTAATCTTGCATCATATTATCAGCTTGAACTGGCTCACCTTTAATACGCTTCTCTTCACTCGCCCACTCACCTAAGTCTATAAGCTGGCAACGTTTACAACAAAACGGACGGTGGCTATTTTCTTTGCTCCACTGCACTTCTTTTTGGCAGGTTGGACAATTAACTTTCATGTAAACTCCTAGCAGCAAATTTGTTCAAATACAATATTCTCTGAAAGTTGATTATCAACTTCAGCATCTACAAAACGAATTGAATAACGATTTTTATGACCACTAATCATCGGGTAAACCGCTTGTTTTTGTTCCAGTTTAATAATTAAAAAACTGCAATTTTCAACTTCACCTTGATAAACCCCATTGCTCGCCTTCAGCTCAGAGCTCACGCCTTGTGATCTTTTAATTTTCAGGAAGAGTGCTAAAGCAAGATCCAGACTGACGAAATAACTAAACCAGCGCTGGCTGTCTTGCTGACGCTTTTCCAAGTCACTTGCCAACCAGAAATGAAACTGCGGTAGATCAAAATTGCAGCAGCCACTCGGGATCGAGAATCGCTGTTTCAGGGAAGTTAAAAAGCGATTCGTTTTAAAGTAACGCAATTGTTTGGGCATATTCAAGACAGCATCAATCAACTCGTTAATTTCAATTATTAATTTAGAAACAGCCTGATAATCGACTTCAGGAAGCGCTAACCAGCTATTCATCTGCTCAGATAACTGCCGCAAATCTTTGACCAAATCATGGCGGATATCACAGCGCTCACTTAATTCGAGTAATTCAAATAATGCCTTAAAAAAAGCAATTGAATCGTTTTCAGTGGTCAGATCTTTACTTTTTTTAATCTGTAAAAAAAGCGATTCAAAACGTAAATAACTACGGATTTTCTCATTTAATGGGTATTCAAAAGCGATCATTTTTTATATTAAATTTATCTGAGAGTAAAACACTAAGCGTACAGCAAAAGTAACTAAACTGGAAAAGAAATGCTGCTTATTTTAGTTTCTTTTGCAGGCTTCTAAACTGCTTATCTAAATCAACAACCCTGTTTTTCAGGGTCTGCAGCGAAACACCATTATTGTTTATCACAAAGTCAGCTTTGTCTAAACGTTGCTCTCGCTGTATTTGACTGTCCATTATCGCTTTTATACTTTTAACCGATACACCATCACGCACACTTGCGCGTTGGAGTTGTAGTTTAGGATCAAGATCGACCACGAGATCGTAATCGCTAAAATCATCGAGATTATTTTCAAATAGTAAGGGAGCTTCTAATAAAACATAGGGTCCTTCTGCGGCAGCCAATAACCTCTTAATTTCAGTGCGGATAAGCGGATGTAAAAGATTATTTAGCCACGCTTTGTGATGATCATCTTGAAAAATCAAGTCCCGTAATAAACCACGATTCAAAGTACCGTCGGTTAATATGCCGAGACCAAAATGTGCTTCTATTTTTTTTAATGCAGGCTGCCCTTTTGCAACCACTAAGCGAGCAATAAGATCTGCATCTATAATGCGAATATTTAACTCCGAGAAAAAAGAGGATACCGTTGATTTACCACAACCAATGCCGCCCGTTAAACCAATTATCAATGTCATAACCACCTCTCGCTTATTAATGATTGTATATTTTATAAGAGTTCACGTCAGAGATCATTGCTATTAGCAAAGCATTACAGGTAATATTTGTTTTTTTATTGCTTAATGGGAATTAACTATGGTTGCGCAAGAGATAGCACAAAGTGTGAAAATTGCCTTACATGAAGATTTAAACGGATTACCTGCAGTTGAAGGCGATATTACTGCAAATTTAATTCCTGAAGATAAACAGGCAAAAGCACTTGTCATTACACGTGAAGATGCTGTTTTTTGTGGCCAGGCGTGGACTCAAGAAGTTTTTAGGCAACTCGGTGATGCCGTCAAAATCAATTGGTTTGTAAAAGACGGTGATTTTGTTAAAGCTAATAGTACGCTTTTTACCCTTGAAGGCCCCGCTCGCACATTACTCACCGGTGAGAGAACGGCCCTTAATTTCATACAAACACTCTCTGGTATTGCGACCAAAGTTAAACTATATATCGATCTCATTGCAAAAACTGATTGTAAACTACTCGATACTCGTAAAACGTTACCGGGCTTACGCAACGCATCAAAATATGCCGTGTTATGTGGCGGTGGTTATAACCATCGTTTGGGATTATTTGATGCTTATTTAATTAAAGAAAACCATATTCTTGCCTGCGGTGGTATCGCGCAGGCGATAGCGATAGCTAATGAACAGCATCCTGAACGCTGGGTTGAAGTTGAAGTTGAGACAATTGAGGAGCTAAAGCAGGCGCTCAATGCAGGAGCACAACGTGTGATGCTCGATAATTTCACCGTGCCAATGATGATTGAAGCGGTTGCCATTAACAATACAAATGGACACAACGCTGATTTGGAAGTCTCTGGTAATGTTAATCGTAAAACGATTCTCAGCTATGCGGAAACAGGCGTTGATTTTATTTCCGTCGGCGCACTTACCAAACATATACAGGCGGTTGATCTTTCAATGCGCTTTGTTGAATAATTGGTATTAAATTAAAAACACCCTAGACTCATTCTTAATCAAATTATTTTCTAGGGTGATTATTTATGCCAGCTATTTTAACACTTTTTTTTATATTGCTGTTCTCTCCTCTGACTCAATCCGCCACCCCCCCCATTCAACTTGCCACTCTTTACCATCAAGATATTGATATCAAAGCTTATTGGGTAAGTGAGAAACTTGATGGTGTACGCGCTTATTGGGACGGTAAAAACTTAATTTCACGGCAAGGCAATATTTTTAATGCTCCCCGCTGGTTTATCAAAGATTTCCCCGCTATTCCACTGGATGGGGAGCTATGGATAAAACGTAATCAATTCGCACAGGTATCAGGTATTGTACGCCAGCATAAAGACGATAATAAAGCATGGCAAAAAATCTTGTTTATGATTTTTGATCTTCCAAGCTCAAAGGTTAATTTTAGTGAACGAATTACATCGATGAGAAAAATTGTAAAAAACAATCCTTCGCCCTACCTGAAAATGATCCAACAGCAACAACTGAACAGTAATAGTGAATTACAGTTACTACTCGATAAGGTCATTAACAAAGGCGGTGAAGGACTTATGTTACATTTAGGGACTGCCTATTATCAAACTAAACGCAGTAACAATTTAATGAAATTAAAAAAATATCAAGATGCGGAGGCTATCGTATTAAAGCACCTTCCCGGTAAAGGAAGAAACAGTGGTCGTCTCGGTGCCTTATTGGTAAAAACGGAAGCGGGAATTATCTTTAAAATTGGCAGTGGTTTTTCTGATTCGGAACGTGAAAATCCACCACCAATAGGCTCAAGGATCACTTATCAATATATCGGTAAAACCGTCAATAATGTACCACGTTTTGCCAGTTTTATGCGTATTAGAGAGTCGATGTGACGAACTCTAAGTCAGAATAAACCATCACGCAGCCCGAGACAGTCATGCTTTATCAAAAAAGATAAGAAGTTCTCCTATATAGTTAACCTCAGTTCTGGATAATGGAAGCGAAATTAGATTAAATATCAAAAAGT
>NZ_JAHNZV010000169.1 GCF_022267535.1 Psychromonas antarctica | reverse complement strand
GACTCAGGTTATTTTTTGTAAAAAGATTAAAACCACTACCACGCACACTTCATGCGACTGCGAAACTGCGTTTCGGTTCGCATTCATTAACAGAGGCGCTGCGCGCGACACAGAGGAAAAACTAACAGACTAAAATATAAGATAATTATGTTTTTCTCTGTTTTCCCTCATTTTACTCTGTGGTGAAATTTTTTGACGTGTTTTTATCTTTTCCCATTTTTACCTGAGTTAAGTGCATAAGCATGTTAAATCATGCTATTAAGCGATAAAATTTCAAATAAAAGGGAACGAAACTAATTACGATTAGCTATCCATTCACTCAGTACAACATGCGTTTTAATCTTAATAATATCTTCTGATAAATCCAGAGGCTCTCTGATTTCATGAATTCGGCGCATGCTAGACGCTTTAACCATGGATTAGCGATGGTCGGTATTTTTGATCTGCTACTCGGAGGCGATGGCGCACAAGTCATTGGCGTTTTGGGCATCGCTGGCGGTATTGCCACCGTCAATGTATACACAGCGAGCCTTTCTCGACTTGCCTGGGGCTTCAGCAATGATGGCGTGCTCCCTGCTTATTTTAAAACCGTAAACCGCTATGGCGTACCGATTCGAGCCTTAAAAACATTATTAAGTATTATGGCCGTGGTTATCACAATAACGTTTTTAACCGGTAAACATTTAGAAGGCCTGATCACTTCGGTCAACGGCGTTTTTGTGATCATTTATTTCGCATCAATGTTGGCAGCGGTCAAATTAGCAAATAGAAAGCAAACGCCACTGATTATATTGGGATGTTTATTTTGTTTTACATTAATGTGGGGATTGGGTTGGCAAATGGGCTATGCCCTCTTACTTATTTCAATCACCGCACCTTTGCTTTATTGGCCGCAGATTAATAAACGAAATAAATCAGCACTTAAGGCTAATTGTTTATAATCTGACTCAACGGAGAACATATCATAGTATCAAGCGTTAATTTACCGCTGGATGAGCATTCTCTAAGAGATATTTTTTCATTATCTGGTAGAGATGATTAATACGCTCAGTCTGCGGTAAAGTTTTATAGATAGCCTCTAAATAACCCCGTTCAACAGTTAATAACAAGGCTTTATCCGTATTAATATCAAAAATCCACCCCATCTGAACGACTTTAATATCAACAATGGTTTCAATCATACTGTAAGAAATAATATGCTGTTGTTTAAGTGACTCATAAACAGGAAACGAAAGATCTTTACCTGCAGGTAAATTATGCACAACCGTCGGGTTATCTTTTTCCAATCCCTGCTGATAATAACCGATCACCACTTTCCAAATATCGAGTTTATCCGCATCCCGTAGCCGTTTACAGATTTGCAACGTTCTATCAGGAAGACCGTCTGTAATCACAGCTTTATTATGGTTTTCGACTGCCGTTATTATCAACTGGCTTTCTATGGGATCTAAAGGGTTAAGAATATTCTGTTCTTTTATAATACGCACACCTAACGCGGCGTGATCTTCTGATTTAGAGTCTGAAAAAGTACCGTACCTTTTAAGTTGTTCGAATCGGCCAACATCATGTAAAAGCGCGGTTGTTAACCCGATAATCTGATCCTTTTCAGAAAGGTCAGCACAAATTAAAGCCATATTACTGCAGACACGTAGTGTATGTTCTTTTTTTAACAGAATATTTTCTCTATCTGCATTAAGGTCAGATAAGAAACTATCCGTATATTTTAAGAACCATTTTTTTAATTGTTGATACTCTTTTATATCCATTTAAATATGTTCATCAGTTTTAAAATTTATGCAAAGAAAGCTGTGTAACGTTGCGTACTCGATTTCCCTCTAAGCAAAATAAAATTGCTGCTGTTGCCCTTTTTTAAACCTATAAAATGCCGGAGTAAATCATCTTAAATCCAATAATTAACAGCATGGCATGGACTATACGGTGAAAATTAATATTGTATTTGAACAGTAAATGATAGCCCCACATGCCGAGAAAAGTGCCTATAATCAATGCTGGAATAGCTTTTATACCATAATTAAAAACATCTTCCGTTAATAACCCTTTGTGCCAAAAAATAAAAGCGGTCGGGAAAAGTTGTACTAAAAACAAACAAGATAACGTCCCTTTAATCTTATGTGCAGACCAAGGCAGCATAGAAGTATACGCAATCACCGGCGGCCCCGATGCACCTACACTAGCGCCGCAAACACCAGAAAAAAAGCCAGCTAATAAGCTACTTGGCAGATTTTCTTTAGTAAATAAAGTTGATTTTGAACTTAAAGAATAGACGCTTGATACCACTAAGATACACCCTAAAATCAATAGCAGTGTTGTCTCGGGAAGATAAGTCAATAAACTTGCCCCAAAATAGCACCCAGGCAGAGACCCCATAAAAAGAATACCAGCAGTAGACCAATCTATATGTTGACGTAATTGCCATATAATAGGCAGTGCTAATGGCGCACTGAAAATAGCAATTAAAGGAACCGCAACCTTAACACCAATAATTAAAGATAAAAAAGGAATGGTTACTAAAGCAATACCAAAACCAGTTAACCCCTTAATAAAACCACCGCAGGTAATAATAAAAAAAAATAAAAGTAATGCAATATTCACGATTAATCAAATACCCTATTAGCACAATAAGTGTAAGCATCTTTTAAGCAAAAGGCAGGATACCAGTACCTTATCTGTCTTAAAATCATCTGTTAAAAAACATCATACTCTTACAAACTGAAAACTGAAAACTAACATTGCACAATGATAGACTGACGCAAGATGAAAGGCTTGCCCCTATTCCCATTCGTTTCAATACCATGATTAAAATACACAGAATTTCAATAATAACGCCATAGTATTAGGCAATAATATGTAAAGATTTCACTCTCCTCGCTGCGGATTGGAGGGCCGAGGGTCAGATCTTACTTTTTACTATTACGTTCATTATTGAGCAAAAATTCGCGTAAATGGGGTACTTCAACAGATTAATGAGCAAAAATGCCAAACCGGTATGTGCCCCGAAGCGCCCTAAAAAGCTATCTCGCTAATAAGATGGTCCGCCTCACCCTAGTCTAAACTTAGGGCAATTACTCAAGAGGAGAATCATCATGTCTAATATTAATATTTTAGGAATTGATATAGGTAAATCTACTTTTCATCTTGTTGGCCACGACGCATCAGGAAAAGAGGTTTGTCGTAAGAAACTAAGCCGTTCAAAGCTAATTCACTACCTATCTACATTAGCGGTAACAACCGTTGCAATGGAGTCTTGTGGAGGTGCGCATTGGTTGGCTAGAAAATGTCAGGGGTTTGGCCATACAACAAAACTTATCCCTCCTCAATACGTAAAACCATATGTTAAAACAAATAAAAACGATTTCATTGATGCAGACGCTATAGCTGAAGCCGCATCTAGACTTTTAATGCGCTTCGTCAGTGTAAAAACCGAGGCATCACAAGTGATATCAGTTATTCAACGCATACGCTCAAGTTACCTGAAAGACAGGACTGCTTGTATGTCTCGTATCGGCTCAATTTTACTGGAGTTTGGTATGCGCTTCCCTAGATCTCATTCCAAAATGAAGAGTTTGTTTCAGTGGCTAGCTGAATATGGAGAGCCAATACCACCGATGCTTCTTCGAGAACTAAGAGAACACCATGACTTTTTATTTGAAACTTGATGAATGGATATCACTGCAAGATAAAAAGCTTAAGCAATTAGTAGAAAATGATGAATTAGCACAGCTACTCATCTCTATTCCAGGAGTGGGAACGCTTACTACAAGTCGTTGTATGTCTGATATCAGTAATGCCTCAGATTTCAAAAATGGCAGGCATTTAGCTGCTTGGGTGGGTTTAGTTCCACGACAATTTTCAACAGGTGGAAAAACAACATTACTCGGTATAAG
>NZ_JAHNZV010000168.1 GCF_022267535.1 Psychromonas antarctica | reverse complement strand
GCCGCTTTATTACACTTAAACGCGATAATCGTGGCCGTATTATTGACCAGCATAGCGTTAAATTACCTAACGATGGAGATGGTACGTTTAACAGCCATAATTTTTATCAATATGACAAGATTGGTCGTGTCACCTTGGCGCACAATAGTGAGCGTGTTGTCCAGCAACAATATCATCTTAATGGTCAGGTAAGTCAAAGTAAACAGGCTGATTGGACACTCAATTACACGTTTAATCAACAGGGTAAACGCAGTGGCTTAACCCTGCCCGATGGCAATACAATCGGTTATCAATATAACGAGTTAGGTCAATTAAGCGGACTAACTCTGACGCAGCCATCTGAAGATGAGAAAGTCCTGTTAGCACTTGAATACAACAGTGCCGGCCTAATTACCCAACATAGGCTAGGCAACGGCATCACCTTGCAGCAAGACTATGATGTTCGCTCTCGTTTAACCGCACAAGATTGGTCAGGTCAGCAGGGCTATCAACAACAACGCAGTTATCAATACGATAAAAAGAACCAGTTAACCCAGCGCAGTGAGCAGATAAAAAAAGCCGATGTAGAAGAGGCAGCAGCACAAACAGAAAAACAGCGTAGTTTTAGCTATAACAAATTAAGTCAGCTCGTTAGCAGTGAATGTAAAACCCAAGCAATCCATGAAGTACAAGAAAGCACACAAAGCAAAGATACAACAGAAAGCTTTGACTGGGATGCGTTTGGTAATCCACTGGTTGATAAAAGCAAAGCAAAAAAAGACCAAGAAACCCGAGTCGAAAAAGATCGTTTGCTGAGCTTTGCGGGCAGCGATTACCGTTATGACAGCTCAGGCAATCAAATCGCTAGTACCGCCACTGGCTTAATTCAAAAACGCAGTTTTGATGGACTCAACCAACTACGTCAGCTTAATAGCAACGGCACACTCAGCCAATATCAATATGATGCATTAGGCAGGCGCAATGCAAAAATCACGGAAGCAGGTAAAACGGATTTTATCTGGGATGGCAATCAGCTGATTGGCGAACACACAAACGGCGAATATACCTGGTATATCTACCTGCCTGATAGCTTTTTACCCGTTGCCTTAATCAAAGGCGATGAAATCTATTATTACCACCTTGACCAGCTCGGCACGCCGATCTGTTTAACGGATAGTAATGAGCAAATTGTTTGGCAAAACCAAACCGACCTGTTTGGTGCGCAGGGTGAAGGTGGCCTTGATACAACAGCAAAAAACATAGAAAACCCAATCGATAATCCACTGCGTTTTCAAGGGCAATACTTTGATGAAGAGTCTGGGTTACATTATAACCGTTTCAGATACTACTGCCCGAAACAGGGGCGCTTTATTCACCAAGATCCGATTGGATTAGCAGGCGGTATAAACCCTTATCAGTATGCGCCGAATCCAGTAAACTGGGTGGATCCGTTTGGGCTGAGTTGTAAGGAGGATGGGGTTTCAACAGTTGATAGAATTATTGCTCCTGTTGGATATATTGGTGGTGTTACTAAAAAGGCAGGAGACGACTTTACAGGAGCAGTGGAATACTCATTTGCTAACCCTAAAAAAGCATTGTATGCGATAGATAGTGCTATCGGAAATGTTTTTGATATTGTAGTGGATGCTGTTAACTATTTTCCAGATGCACTAATACTAAAACCACTTGATAGTGCATTTGGAACAAGTCTTAGTGTAGGATCTGCAGATGAGATAAATGCCCGTATCGATGGAGTGGCTGATGGGGTTCAGGGAGATTGGACAAAACATAATGAAGCTTTATCAACAGCGTGGGAAAGCGGTGATATAAATGATTATGTGAAAGCGGGTGAGATTGGAAGCACATATGTGACAGCTGCTGTAGGTACCGTGGCTGCCGTTGGAGGTGAGACTCTAATTAATAGTGTTAAGGTTTTGAAACAAGGGAGCAAGGTTCCATATTCAAAATTTGTTGACACTGTTGACGATTTTAAGGGCGCGCCTAAGCTTTCTGAAAAATCATTTGATTTGTTTTCAAATGAGAAGTGGGATGAGTTAGAAGAATTATTTGAAAAGAATAATTTGAATAATGGTTGGCCACCAAATAGGGGGGCAATATCAACAGAAAAAATAACAATAATAAAAGGCGAAACTATTGATCGTTATGGTGGTTATATCGATGAAAAAACAGGGTTATTTAAAGATGGTGGTACTTTCACAGCTAAAGCAGGAGAGCCATTTGAGAATAGAGCGTTACCATTAGAAACACTAGATAAACCATATAATCAGTATAAAGTGTTAATGGATATTCCAGATGTAGAAGCTGGTCATGCGATACCTTGGTTTGGACAATCAGGAAAGGGCATGCAATATGAGTTGCCACTATCGATTGATGAACTTATTGAAAATGGGTTTATAAAAGCACTATAAAGATATTTATAATATACTGTAAAATTATTGCAAAAGGATTGTAAGATGATTGATTTTTATGACTTAGGACCTGTAAATTTATTTGATGGAGACATTACTCCAAAAAATGCCCCTTTACTTTTTGATATCAAGGATCAGAGTATAAGTGTCTCACTCCAAGATCTTATTCCATTGCATAAATTGACCAGTGATGTTGGTCAGCCTAATTTAAATGCAGAGGATATAGCTTCAGCATTGTCCTTCGATATCACTAAATTAGGACCAGTGAAAATATTTAATGGGAGTAAAAAAGGTTTAAAATTACACTATTATGTTGCCAGTGGCCTTCTTTGCGTTTTTTCTCTTGGAGAATACCAATCAGGGCGTTTTTTATGTATCTATGAAGCAGCGATAAAACTATGACGCATTAAAAGTCGGAAAAAAGAAAAAGGTGATAAGTAAAAGGTTGGACAGCCATACCTTTGTTTGACACATGACTTTGACGGCAAAGTTATTGCTGGGCTAGAGGCCACTCTTTCGGTGCTGAAGCATTTACTGGTTTAGGCGAAATATTTTTTCCACTTGCAGTTGTTAAACCTAAATTAGTTGACGTTGTTGCAGCCAGAAAAAAAACGGCGAGTGATTTTTATAAAAAGTCAGGTTATTCGGATATTGACATGGCTTCTCATTTAAATGGTATATCGGATCGGGGTCAGGTCTTTAATCTTGAATGTCAATATGTCAATATGTCAATATGTCAATATGTCAATATGGCAGATGATGGGGGGAAGTCTTTCATTTTACATTATTTGATAAATCATGGGGTTATGTTTTGCCTTTTCAATAAATTGGTGATGTTGTATCAATCACGCTAGTTCACCATTTAATCTATTAATCCAGCGGCTAAGCACGCTCTGTTTAGTCGTTTTTTTATATCTAAATCTTCCACACCAAAAATGTTGCCGGCTATCAAATAACGGGGCGATGACGGCGCGTACGATTATCATTTTGACTATAACGGTAATAAAAGCACCAGCACCGATAGCTTAGGCAATACTGAGCACTACTTTCATAATGAGCAAGAGTTACTGACCTGTTATATCGATGCGAACGGCAATAAAACCGAGCATAGCTATGATACTCAAGGGCGTAAAATCAGCACCCTTGATGCCAACGGACACAGTAAAATGATGGGGTCAAGTCTTTCATTTTGCATCATTTGATAAATCATGGCGTTATGTGTTGCCTTTTCAATAAATTGGTGATGTTGTATCAATCACGCTAGTTCACAATTTAATCCAGCGGCTAAGCACACTCTGTTTAGTCGTTTTTTTGCATCTAAATCTTCCACACCAAAAATGTTGCCGGCTATCAAATAACGGGGCGACGACGGCGCATACGATTACCATTTTGACTATAACGGTAATAAAAGCACCAGCACCGACAGCTTAGGCAATACTGAGTACTATTTTCATAATGAACAAGAGTTACTGACCTGTTATATCGATGCGAACGGCAATAAAACCGAGC
>NZ_JAHNZV010000167.1 GCF_022267535.1 Psychromonas antarctica | reverse complement strand
CCTTAACATTAGCTTTTAATGAATTGAATGAAATTAATACAAGTTTAAAAGATAATTTAGCCGAAAACAAAAAAAACCAGTTATACCTAGAAAAGGTTTTGGCGAAACAACAAGCATTATTCGATGCTAGTACGGAAGCTGTATTTAGTTTCAATAATAATGAAATAGAAAACATTAACCAAGCCGCAATTGAGTTTTTAGGCCTGACACCTGATGATATAAAAGAAAATAAAAAATTATCATATGATTTATTTCTAAACAGACTATCCAATAAGCAACAATTTTTAAGTGATACTGTTGAAACAAAAGAAAATGAACGCACTACATTACATGGTTTTTTTGAAGCGATAAACGGGAATTACTACGAGTTTTATAGCGTTCCGGAAATAACCGAAGGTCACTATATTGGTCGCATGTGGTGCTGTCGGGATATAACCAATATTCGAAAAAATGAAGCGCTATTATTATACCGCGCAAATCATGATGCACTGACCGAACTCCCCAATAGAGCAATGATTTTAGAAGAGCTAAATCATGCCATTAAATTATCCAAAAGACATAATTCAAAGATAGGTTTACTGTTTATCGATTTAGATGATTTTAAAAAAATCAATGATACCGCTGGGCATCAAGAAGGTGATCGATACCTTATTGAGTTTGCAAATCGCCTTCAATCAGTATTGAAAAGTGGAGACATATTAGGCCGACTCGGTGGGGATGAATTTGTCGTTATCTTAGAAGATATTAAAAATATTGCCCATATCATTCAGATTAACCAACGTATTTTAAAATTATGTGAAGTGCCCTTCTATATTAAAGACAAAAAATATCATATCTCGTGCAGCATTGGTGTCAGTATCTCGCCAGATGACGCAATAAATTCAGATGAGCTAATCCGTAAAGCCGATATGGCGATGTATCAGGCAAAAAAATTGGGTAAGAATATTTATCACTTGTTTGATAATAAACTCGAAAAAGTAGCTTTAGAGAAGGTCAATATTGAAAGCCAGCTCCGTGACGCAATAGTAAATGATGATTTTATATTACATTTCCAGCCCAAAATATCATTAAATAACAACTCATTACACAGTGTTGAGGCCCTTATTCGCTGGCAAAAAACAGCACAAGAGTTGGTCTACCCAGATAGCTTTATAAATATTGCGGAAGAAAACGGATTAATTAAATCTATTACCTATTGGGTGATTAACAAAGCCTGTAAAACACTAAAGCATTGGCAAGGCACTGTATTAGAAAATATCCCTTTATCACTTAATATAACGGCTCTGGATTTTTCAGATAAGCATTTTGTCGACCAAGTTTTTAAAATAATTGATAAAAACGCCATTAATCCAGCGCTGATTGAACTTGAACTAACCGAATCTATTTTCCTTAATGATATATCATCCGTAAAAAAGACCATCGCCAAACTAAAATCACGCAATATTAAGTTGTCGATTGATGACTTTGGTACTGGATTTTCTTCCTTTGCTTATTTGCGTGACTTAGACATTGATTTTTTAAAAATTGATAAAAGTTTTGTTTTCGGGGTACATAAGGATCCTAAATCTAGAGCCATTGTAAAAAGTATTATTGATATTGGTAGCAACCTTGGCATGAAAGTGATTGCAGAAGGAATTGAATCCGAAAATGAGATGGCAATCCTCACGGAGGAAGGTTGCCATATTGGTCAAGGTTACTATATGAGTAAACCAGTTAGTGATGAGCTATTAATGCAATATGCTACAAAGTTAAATATAATTAATAGTAAAAAGGGTAACTGATTCAATCAACGGTACAAGATTAAAGCCAGCTTCATCTCGCTTGGATTCATTCCTGAACAAAAAGGGTAAACATCAGAAATATGCCTCGAGATTAAAAAGAGGGGGGATTTAGTCACAACTTGCTAGCAGCAAAAAAATGAAGTAATCCCCTCTCTACTAATATGAGGGCAATAACGGTCAATTATTCGCTAGGGCTTATTGATACTCGATTTCGACCTTCTGATTTAGCTTCATATAAAGCAATATCGACACGACTAATAAGCTTATTAAGCGATTCGCCTGTCAAGCATTGCGCCACACCAAAACTTGCGCTAAGTTGTTTGACTGGTTGAAAATCGTGCTGATTAATAACCTGCCGTAATTTCTCTGCGATAATCGCCGCGCCGGCTATACCGGTCCCAGTTAAAACGATCAAAAACTCTTCCCCGCCCCAACGTCCCGCATAGTCAACTTTTCTTATGTTTTTTTGAAGGCATAATGCTGTTTCAATCAAAACACGATCACCTGCGGGGTGGCCATAAGTATCATTAACTTGCTTAAAATGGTCTAAATCTAATAGAATAACTGAAAAAACTTGCTCGCTGCGGTTATAGCGAGCCATTTCATCCTCGAGTATCTGGTCTATTTTACGACGATTAAAGAGTTGTGTTAGCACATCGGTAATTGACAATAATTCTATCGCTTTTCGATCCGTAATGTCTTCGTATATTTCTGCATAACCACTTATTTTACCATCGATATCGAACTGCGGAGTGATCACCATATTTACCCAAAACTCTTGCCCGGATTTTTTACAATTACGTATTTCACCACGCCAAACCTGACCGTTTTGAATAGTTCGCCAAATATTTTCGTAGGCAGTTTTAGCGCACTCTGGATGGCAAAGCAGCTCTTGTGTTTGTCCTTGTAGTTCACCAAAGTTATAACCTGTGGTTAAACAAAATGCGTTGCTTGCACTGACAAAGTGCCCATTTCTGTCAGTCGTACTAGACATGACGTTATTATCAAGTGCTTCATTACTACGTTGTAAATCAGCCAATACTTCTTGCAGTTGTGATTGTAAACGGGAAGGCACCATGGCCGCAATCCATGATAGGGGAAACGAAACTACAATCACAATCAACGCGATGATTAACGCAGTAAGTAAATTATTAGCTGTTAATTTTGATAACATTTCCGCTTTTGGAAGTAGGATAGCTTGAAGATTTTCACCATTATTAAATTGTTGGCCGATGCTGAAACTATAAATTTTATCAAACCGAATATTTGGCTCCCGTAATATTTTAGAGCCGATAACAGGATACAGATCAAGAAAATTAGATTGTCCTTCAAGATAACGACTCCACGAAAACACCTTTTCGTTGTGGTAAAGAAATTCACCGTCGCCATCAATAATCATAGTATCAAAATCAGCTGAGCGAGTTAATGCTCGGATTAATTGCGCAGCCTCAATATTTACAATCACAATACCGGAAAATACATTCTCGCTAAATACGGGGGTTGCGACCCTAAAGGTTGGCCGTATAGGCTTTTCAAGAACTCCGCCTTCATAATTTAAGTCAAGATTTGAATGCCAAAATTGGCGAGGTCTGAGTTGTGCAGATTCAATAAAATAATAACGGGAATGCTTATCCTGTAACTCATTATCTGGTACAACAAATACCTCTTTGCCGTTTTTACTACGATCAATTCTAATCGCTTCTTGACCATTTTTATCCAAAAAGCGCACTTGCATAATTAACGAACTGGATTGAGCGCTGGCAAGAAATAATGATTGCGCATTAACTAACTTGGTGGGGGTTGGCTGGCGAATATAATCTTGTGTTAGCTTATTAACTGCTAATGTTTGGACCATCTCGTTTAAAGAGTTTAATGAGTGGTGCAAAGATTCAAGTTTTACTGATTTTTCTGCCTCAAAGCGAGCCAGAATACCTTTGTCAATATTGGTATATTGAAGTTTGTAATTAATAAAAGAGGTGAGTAAAGCAATGACGGCCCCAAATATAATAAAGCTAAGAGTAAAAATTATATAAGATTTAGACCCTGTCCTGAAATCTGTGTAATTGCCTATCATTAATTTAATCATTTTAAGGATAGGTAATTATGAAAAAAGAAGAGATAGAAGCATTCGCCCTTAAAGCATCAAAAGGTTTAAAGTCTCAAAAA
>NZ_JAHNZV010000166.1 GCF_022267535.1 Psychromonas antarctica | reverse complement strand
CAAATGCAGTAATAACGCTACTAAGTTGCTCTGGATTTGACATAATTAAGTCCTGATGGATGAGTTACCCGTATTAAATCAGAACAAAAAATGGAAGTTGAGCTACGCTGCCGTAAGCTCACTTCTCACCGATGCTTTGGATTGAAAATGAGTTAGCCAAAGTACTTGCAGGTTTTTCTGCTGTTGTTATTTTTGCGCTTATTTTTTCATTAATTGAAAGTAAATTTATATTACCTTGTCATTTATCTTTTCCTAAAAAAAGTAATGAAGGCAGTAAAGGCAATGTGCTGCTACGTGCATTAGAAAGATTAAGAAAATATTTAAATGATGGACTTAATCATTTTAATGAGCACTATTATGCTCCAACATTAAAAGCCGCTTTGAATAACAAAATAACGACAATTTTTGCCTTTTCGTTATTGGTGCTAAGTGCCTATTCTGCTGTTATTCATGGTCATATACGCTCTGCATTTTTTCCTGAAATTCCTGGTAGATATGGCACATTGATAGTAAAAATGGACTCGATTGCCTCGCCTAAATTAAGTGCTCAAAATATATACAGCCTTGAAAGTGCGGCTATTGCGGCATCCAAAGCATTACATGACACCTATAACTTAGACTATAGCCCGTTTAGCAAGCTACTCATTTCGCGGGATACTCCGCAAGAAATAGAGTTGACTATTGAACTAACCGAAGAAGCGCTGGCTGATATTCCGAGTGACGAAGTACTCGCTTATTGGAAGAAATACACGGGTATTATAGAAGGTAGTTTATCAATGGACTATTCACTTGCAAGTGAGCCAGCAGGTGGCTCTTCTATTGTTGTATCGTCGTTGAATCGTGATTTAGCCATACATGTCGCTGCTCAAATTAAACAAGATTTGATGCGCATTAGAGGAGTGACAAATGTTGTTGATAATAGCACTTCTGGAAGAAGACAATTACAAGTTACTCTTAATGAACGTGGTATCCAGCTGGGCATAGATCAACGACGCATAGCAAGAATTGTTGGTAGTACCTATGGTGAAATTGAAATCCATCGGTTATTAGAAAAAGGAGAGGAGATCTCTGTGGTTGTAAAGGTGCCCTCTAAAGAGAAAAAAACGCTTGAACAACTCGCATCTACACCCGTCCAGTTAGCTGATGATAGTTATGTATCTTTAGGAGATGTAGTAAATCTCACTTTCTCTCATCAAGCCGATCTTATTAACAGGAGGAACTATGACGAAGTTATTAAAATATCATGGGGACAAACACAAAGTGTCATTTCGGCAGAAGAAGTTTTTGATCAGTTAAGCAAAGATACGATTCCTCAACTGACTAACATTTATCCGCAAGTGAAAATTGCACGAGCAGGAGCCCTGGCAGAGCAAGAAGAAGTACAGAGTGGCTTTAAAAAGGCGATGCTTTTAACGCTTTTATTAATATTTGTACTTCTCGCTATTCCGCTTAAATCATATTGGCAACCACTGATCATTATGTCCATCATTCCATTTGGTTTTGCAGGCGCCATTTTTGGCCATGGATTGATGGGGTTACCCGTCAGCTTACTCTCTATGTTTGGAATGATGGCGATGACGGGGGTAGTGATTAATGATTCATTGGTTTTGTTAACCAGGTTTAACCAACTACACGAAAGTGGGTTGGCCGTAAAAGATGCACTTATTGAAGCAGGAAAGAGCAGAATGAGGGCCATATTTCTAACCACGTTAACCACTGTTTGTGGACTTCTGCCTTTATTATTTGAAACGTCTGAGCAAGCTCAATATTTAAAACCCGCTGCTGTTTCACTCGTATTTGGAGAGTTATTTGCGACACCCATCACCTTGATTTTGATTCCAGTGATCCTTAGTTTCGGAAAGTACAAAAGCCAAAAAAGTAATATTAGTGATAATAGCATCGCCGTAACGTGAAAAGTGGAGCCAAGTAAAGAACCTTATATGTACTCATATTTTGAGTGTTAGTTCCTTTTTATTATATTCTTTATTTTAGTGCAATAGGGGGGATTTCAGTGGCTATTCATGTTTTTATGTTCAGTCTTTGCAACATTCATTTACACAGTATCGCGACATACAAGATTGCCTCATGGTGATTTAGTCAATGCATATGCTTATGGTAATAGTGAGAGCCAAACAATTTACGACCTGAAGGGGGCAGAAAGAACGCCCTGCTCAGGATATTTTTATACGAGTGTCAAAAGATGACGGTGCGACTTGGAGTGAGCCTGTTAATATTTCTGATACGGCGCGTAGAACATCCAAACAAAGCTACTGGCAAACAGATGTTAAAGGGAATGTTTCTCTGGGTAACTTTTATGGCGACTCAGGAAAACCGAACATATTTGCAGCAGGTGGTCATGTGGCTGTTACTTGGGCTGATAAATATTGTCCAGCAGCGGATGTAGATGATACTAACCTGAATGATGATTCCCCAGATTACAATTACCATCAGGGTGCTGCTACCTATCTTGATCGTGAAGGAAGACAGGTTCCTTTTAGTTGTACTTATATTGCTTATACTAAAAATCCTAGCGCAGTGGATGCTGAATTTAAGCCCACCGGCGGTACCTGGAAGCGAGAGCAATTAAGCTTTGGTGAGCGTGATGCCAAACAAAATACTCCGCGGGCAACTAGTTATAGTGATGGCACAAAAGTCGCTTGGAATGTTGTCTGGCAGGAAGACCCTGAAGGTTTAAAAACCGGTACAGCAGATGGTCCGGGAGATGGTGCCAGTGGTGCTAATGTCAATAAAGGTACCGATATTTGGTATACCTATATTGAAGATATGAAGGCTGCCGCTCTTGCAGATATTACTTTTGCTGCCAATGTTTCTCGTGTCACCAATAATTTCAAGAAATTCAAAAAACGTTAAGGTGATGATGTTGTTACAGAATTAACGGGTAATCTTGATCCGGTTTGTGCCGCTACACCTGAATGTTCAAACACGCAACCATTATTGGTAGAAACAGGTAAAGAAGGCACGGCTAGCGCATTTTAATCCCGCTCTCCAACAAGGTTGAGCGGTATTTATCATCTAGCCCTACCATCTTCTTTTTCGCAGCCATACTGGCCGATTTACTTTTATCTTGTTTGAATAAGGCCATTGCCATTTTTCTCATGACGTTAAAGGCTAATGGCCCTCGACCTTTACGTATACGTGACTCATCTTCTCTAAATGTCATATCAAGTACCCAATGCATACTTTCAACTTGCCAATGATCACGCACTGCGCCTAACGCTTGCTCTGCACCTAACTGCAATGAACTAATGTACCAACGTGTTTCCTTTGTTTCTTTGCCTGAATTTTTTTCATGTACTTGTGCGGTTATTTTAATAATACTGTTTAAGCCTGACCAGCGATATTCCTTGGCCAACCATTTTTTATCAATTAATAATTGCTCACATATTCTCGTTTCAATACGCCCATGACCTGCTGATACTTCTTCATGTTTAGCATATATTTCCGATGATAATCCTTCTCGCTGACACTTATGCCACCAAGCTTCCAACTCAGCTTGCATGCCTGAATGGTTACCTTTTAGCGCTAAAATATAATCGGCTTTTTGTTGAATTATTTGTTTGGCTATCTCTTTCTGACACCCCATTGCATCAAGGGTAATGATGCTGTTTTCAATATCTAAAAGCGCGAGCAGTTCGGGTATTGCTGTCATTTCGTTTGTTTTCGCATCAACGGCTGTTTGCCCTAATACTAATTGATGCTGACAGCTCCAGGCGCTTACTGCATGCAGTGCATTTTTTCTATTTTTAGTAGAGAATGATCGGCGCGCTGTTTTTCCATCAGAAGCTAGGACAGCCATACCTTTTGACGGGTTGCGAGTTTGCACCTACTATATAACCAGTGTTTTTATATTCACTAGTAGAGGTAGGTATGACGCAATCACGATCTTCATTAATTTCGCTTTCTGATACCCCCTATTATCATTGTATATCTCGCTGTGTGCGCCGCGCA
>NZ_JAHNZV010000165.1 GCF_022267535.1 Psychromonas antarctica | reverse complement strand
GTTCAATTTTTTTTACATTTATTAAAAATAATTTGAAGAAAAGAGAAATTTAGCGCGAAAAGTATTTTTTGATATCTCTCGCAGCCCTTGTATAGCTTGAAAATTATTTTCACCGAGAATTGCTGAATAATCACACCACCATCTTTGGCATTTAAAAAAGCAACCACTTCTTTTTCAAATTTATCAGTTAGTTGTTTTTTAAACTCTAAATGCTGATCTTCGATTTTATACTGATTAGTCATGCTCACCACCTGATTGCAACACAGCTTGATTTGTACTTAACTCGCACTTAAGGCTCACGAATGCACCTCTTGTAGCAGTTGCATGATCTCAGCTGATACCGCATCTAGCTCTGCATCAATGACTTTGAGTGATCTTGGTGGCACGTATTCATAGAAATGACGGTTAAATGGGATCTCATAACCCACAATGCCCACCTCACCATCTTTTTCATCCGTCTTTTTAGTATCAATCCACGCATCGGGTACATGCGGTAATACTTCACGTGTAAAGTAATCAGCAACGCTTTCCGTTAGCGGTACATTTTCGTTATCTCGCAGATCAGGGTTTGCTTCGACTTTACCTTTAACCTTACAAACTTCGGCTGCATCATCATGCTCACTTAAATGCTTAATAATCAGCTTTTGTTGCGCTGCGCTTAGTTTTTCACCGTTTAGTTTTGCTATTAAGCGCTTAAGGAAACCATCGCGAGAAAGATATTTGTCTTGTTCAAACTCCGCTAATGCTTCAAGCACAACTTGTTGTAGATCTTCGCCCAAATTCTTCCATGCATTATCTTCAGTCAGTGATTCTACTCGTTGTAAATCACGAGGATAAATGGCGAGTTTAAGGGGACGTTCAACAGTGATCCGGCGATAACCAAAGGCTTGGTAATCAAATATCTTACTAAAGTCATTTTCAACAAACTGACCGTAGGTTTTAACGAGGATTTCAATACTTTCTTCAGTGAGTTCTTTACGCTTACTACCCAGTGATTTTCGCATTGCTTGGTAAAAGACGTTTTCGACTTCTTCATCACTTTCACCGCCACCACTACGCCCTCTTCCACCTTTTTTCGCGCGCTCTTTTGAGGCGTTAATAAGCTGAACTTTTCCCTTTCGACGTGCGGGCTTCTGACTTGATAAAACCCACACATAGGTCGCAATACCGGTGTTGTAAAACATATCGGTCGGTAGTGCAACAATAGCTTCGAGCAGATCATGTTCAAGAATGTAACGTCGGATTTCACTTTCACCACTACCCGCACCACCTGTAAATAAAGGCGAACCATTAAGAATGATCCCGATGCGAGATCCTCCTTCACTTTTGTTTTCAGGGGAGTGTGGCCGCATCTTATTCACTAAATGCATTAGGAAGAGTAATGAACCATCCGATACACGCGGTAAACCGGCACCAAAACGCCCTTCAAAACCTTTTTCACTGTGTTCAGTATTGATGAATTTTTGAATCTTCTTCCAATCGACACCAAAGGGCGGATTTGACAGCATGTAGTCAAATTTATCAGTACGCAATTGGTCATTCGACAGGGTATTACCCAGTTTAATATTATCGACCTTTTGCCCTTTAATCAGCATATCCGCTTTACAGATAGCGTAGGATTCAGGGTTTAACTCTTGACCAAAAGCAGACAGCGATGCTTTTTCATTCAGCTCACGCACATATTCCATACCAGAAGATAAGAAACCACCCGTACCCGCCGTTGGATCATAAATAGATCGCACCAAACCCGCTTGGGTTAGAAGATCATCATCGTTACTGAATACAAGCGAGGTGGTTAAACGAACAATATCCCTTGGTGTAAAATGTTCACCAGCTGTTTCATTAGAACTTTCAGCAAAACGTCTAATTAACTCTTCAAACACCAAGCCCATACCGTAGTTGCTGATTGTGTCTGGATGCAAATCTGTTTTGGCAAACTGTTTTGCGACTTTATAAAGAAGATCTGCTTCAGATAATTTTTCGATGGTATTAAAGAAGTCAAAGTGTTCAAATATTTCGCGGGCATTAGGACTAAATGACTGAATATAACTTTCTAAATTGCTTGATACATCGGTTTCACCTAAATGATTTAGATCCATTTTCGATGTATTGTAAAAGCTTAACTGCGCTGCGTGAGTTAATAACTTATCTTGTGCCTCAAAAGGCATTGCTTTAACGACTTCATACTTAGCTAAAACATCCGGTTTACTTGTTTCAAGCACACACTCTAATCGTCTTAAAAGTGTAAAAGGAAGGATGATACGACCATATTGAGATTGTTTGAAATCGCCACGCAGGAGATCGGCCACTGACCAGAGAAAAGCAGCCGTTGAAGAAAAGTTATTGTTTGTCATATCTGCACTTTAATTTGAAAATAAGAGTGCTTACTATACTCCTATATACGATTGATTTTGTATGGGAAATCAAAATTGTTACGGAAGAATAAGTTGGTATCTGCCAGATACATATAAAATATTAAACAGCTCCGTTAAATAGAAGATCCTCCTATTCGTTAAATGATCAAGAAGTAAAAGTTCACCTTGAACAACCTCCTGTAAATAAATAGATTTTTCTTAAACTAGCGACAATTCCTTATAACTTTTCACGATCCTTTGAACGGTAGAGAGCGAGGTATCAAGGTTATTGGCTATTTTACGTTGTGGAGTGCCCTGTTTATATTCTTCAATGATTGCAGCTTTTAATCTCATCGAGGTACTACGCCCTTTATAAACCCCTTTGACTTTAGCTTGCGCAATTCCTTCTGCTTGCCTTTGCTTCATAATGTCTCTTTCGAACTGATAAACAGCGCCAAGCATATTAAGCATCAATTCATTCATTGGATTTTGTTTGTCTGCGGTGAATCTCATATTTTCTTTTATAAATTTAACTGCAACGCCTCGATCAATAAAAAACTCAACGAGATCTTTAAGATCTTTTAAATTACGCGCTAAACGACTTATGTCATGACAAATAACAACATCTCCCGCCCTTGCATGCTCTTTCAACTTAATAAGCTCAGGTCGATCGGTATTTGCCCCACTCACTTTATCTGTAAATGTTTTATCGGCTTTAATAACCTGACGATCAGTATTTTGTTCGATGGTTGAAACTCGAATATAAGCTAATTTCATCTTCCAGCCTTTGTATTCATAAATTAAGATCCTAGATTAATGAAAATTAGTAGCACTGCAAAGCCTAATAAATCATTGATTTTGTATTCAGCCTGAAGTTGTATTCGCAAGTATGGTTATAAATACACCTAACAACTCAACAAAAACTTCTAATGCCTAGTGCTTAAAATTTGAGGGTTAGTTATATAAATAAGTTTTTTTCCACTAACTGTTTTATCAATTTGAGCTTTCTTAAGTAAAAAATTATTTAAGTCTCCTTTACTCTTTACCATTAAATAAATATTTTCAGATTGCTCTATTTCAGTATCATTATCATAGCTCACCTCTAGAAACTCTTGATTACAATATGTAGCTACATTACCTCTTTCATTTTTCATAGCCACAACAGTTGGAAAGCCTATTTTTTCTGCATATTTGAATAGCTGCATTGCTTTATTTTTGAAATTATCGTTCATATCTATACCTGTATTAAATTTATAAAATACATCTTGAAAATTACACTTACATTTAATGTTTAGTATTAATAAATGTCTCATATATATGCTATTCTTTTGGTTTTATTAAAGAAAACAGTAAAAAAACAGCAATCAAAACCAAAACCGCCAACACCACATTTAAAATCATAAACACACTCCGCTTTTAGTTCTATTATGATCTATTGCTTAAAAACTCCAAAACCACTTAAATTATCATTCGCCCCCTATTTATTAAGGGCAAAATCGAGTAGGGTGAGGCTTTTGCCTCATCCCTCTCACAGAACCGTACGTACGGACCTCGTATACGGCTCCTGTATTCTTATATTCCATCATTTCGTTTTAACAAACGCTGAGGGAGCAAGCCAACCT
>NZ_JAHNZV010000164.1 GCF_022267535.1 Psychromonas antarctica | reverse complement strand
TGCTTATGCACTTAACTCAGGTAAGATAAAAACACGTCAAAAAATTGCACCACAGAGTAAAATGAGGGAAAACAGAGAAAAACATAAAAAATAATAATTATCTTATATTTTAGTCTATTAGTTTTTTCTCTGTGTAGCGCGCAGCGCCTCTGTTAATGAATGCGAACCGAAACGCAGTTTCGCAGTCGCATGAAGTGTGCGTGGTAGTGGTTTTAATCTTTTTTAAAAAAATAGCCTGAGTCATCTACATAAGCATGTAATTTTATAAATTTTCTATCGATATAATCTTTAATAATAAAAGCAAGTTTGCCTGAGAAGGTAAAAGACCATTTGGATAACACCCCTTCACCATCTCCGAGATTATAGATCAATAGGTAATCGCCACCTGGCGAGAACTTTTCTAAGCGTTTTTCCTCCAGTGCAGCCATTAAATTATGATATAAAACTAAATTTTGACGAACGGCATACACTCCCACTTTATCCAGTGGCTGATCAGCATAATAGATGCAATCCCCTCCTCCAAAAATATTGACGTGGCTGGTAGATTGTAAAAATGAGTTCACTTTTAAACCGCCATCAGGGCCAACATCTAAGCCTGATTTAGAAAATATTTCCGACGGTTTAACGCCGATTGCCGGAAAGATAATATCAGCTCTATAGGTAATATCATTTTCTACCGTAATTGTTCCATCAGCTACTTTTTTAACATAACCTTTTTCGATTATTTCAATACCTTTGCGGACAAGCAATTTACGGACAAGCTTTTGCACTCTAGCGGATCCCTTGGACATTAATCCATGACCGCTAAAAAGTTGTATATGTGGTTGGTGTAATGCTTTTTGTTTGCATAATTGATGGATATTCCCGGCGATCTCTGCAGCAGCGGGGCCTCCTCCGATAACCGCTATTGAAATTGGGCCTTCATTTAACTTTTCAAGAATGGTCTCTTTGGCTCGGTTTAGCTCTTCAATCGGCTTTGCCGTAAAAACGTTATTGCCGCGCCCTGTAACGATATTTTTGGGAACATAAGATCCCGCATTGCAAGAAAGAACATCATATTTAATTTTCTCGTCACTTTCTTCGAGATATACCATCTGCTGTTCGGGGTCAATACGACTAGCATGAGCTTTGACAAATCTCCCCCCTTTACTTTCAACCAACGTTTTAGTTGCAAAGCGGATATCATCAGGTGCGTATGTTCCACCAAGCATCCCCGGTCCCATACCACTATAATAGTGATAATCAGAGGGTTGAATGACGGTGACCTGATACCCTTTAGATATAAATGACTCTAATTTACTAAGGGTGATCATGTGCGCATGCCCTCCCCCTATCAAAACAAGACTTTTCATAGCAATCCTTGTGTTATTGAATACGCTTTCGCAGCATTACAATATGCCCCTTTTCGCCTCAGAATGCTAACTGACGCCCCCCTTAAAGCGACTTTAAAAATGCGAATTCCTAAAAAATGCAAACATGATTAATAAGTACTTTTAACTTTAGTTTACAGGGTAAAGTTGGCGTTTTCTGGACCTTTAAAAAAATAACAATTAATAGTTTTAGATAATAAAGTATTTATTGCTACAGAAAGATTCTTTACGATAATAAGTAAAATAAATGAACTTTATCTTTTACTTACACGTATATTCTTGAGTGTTTTAAATAACGCATGACTTTAATGAGTAAAAAATAGAAATACCTAGGAGTTATTCTTGAAATTCACTGATAAAAAAGCAATCCTGTTCGATTTAGATGGTACTTTGATTGATAGCGCACCTGACTTAGCATTAGCCGTTAACCATATGTTAACCCGTATTGGCCGTGAAGAAATTTCACCAACAATGATACGTTCTTGGGTTGGTAATGGTGCGCGTGTTTTAGTGCAACGAGGTTTGTCTGGCCAGATGGCTATGACTGACAATCTAGATCCTGAATTATTAGAAAAATCGTTAGCTATTTTTCTTGATTTTTATGCTAAAAATTTATGTGTTGATACCGTTACCTATCCTCATGTTCGTTCATCACTTAAGATTTTGAAAGCCAAAGGTTACCAATTAGCGATTGTCACAAATAAACCATATGATTTTATTCAACCTATTCTTGATGGGTTAAAGCTAAATGGTTTATTTGAATTACTGGTGGGCGGTGATACTTTAGAGAAACGTAAGCCGGATCCATCACCTTTACATTATGCTTGTAAAAAATTGGGTGTAAGTGTTCACCAATGTGTGATGGTTGGTGACTCTAAAAATGACATCCTTGCTGCTAACGCTGCTAATATGCAGAGCATTGGCCTAAGTTATGGTTATAACTATGGTGAAGACATTAATGAGCATGATCCTGACATTAGCTTTGATGACTTTGCTGATATTCTTGCAACACTTTCTGATATTAATCAGTATGATTTAACTAAGCAATTACAATATTTTTAACGTAAATATAGATGGTTTTATGATGACTAAAAATCAAATTTCAGATAAAAAAATTGCGATTATCGGCGGTGGTATTGCTGGCGCTTCTATTGCATTGTATTTAAGTGAAATAGGCTTACAAGTGGAGTTGTTTGAAAAGGGTAGCAGTTTAGTTAATGGCCCACCTATTTGCCATTTGCATGCTGGTGGAAATTTGTATCGGGAAATTCCAGATAAGCAATGTATTACTTTATTAAAAGAGTCTATTGAAGCATTACGCCTGTACCCTGATTCGATAGATTATCGTCCAACAGTTATTGCTATCCCGAAACAAGACGCGGGGCAACCATTAGATTTATTGCCTCGATTAAGGCTATTACAAAGTGAATATCAAAAACTAATTAACCAAGATATAAATAACCAAGTGCTCGGTAAGGCGAAGGATTATTACCGATTGTTTGAGCTAGAGGAGTTACAAAAATTAGCGCTTTTAGATGAGCATGAAGTACCTTGCACCTTTGAGCAATGGATGATTCCATTTGCTAAGCATGTCGATTTGTCACTGCTTAAATTCCCAGTTGTATTAGTACAAGAATTTGGTTGGAATGTATTCCGTTTAGGTGCAACGGCTGCATTGTCATTAGAAAAAAATGAATTATGCCAAATACACCTAAATAATAAAGTAACAAAAATAAAGCAAGATAAGCAACAAAAATGGCTTATTACTAGTGAAGAAAAAGGTAATAAAAGCACCCTAGCATTTGATTATCTTATTAATGCAGCCGGTTTTAAAACAGGTGAAATTGATGATTTAGCCGGATTTTACCGTCAACGATTAGTTGAATTCAAAGCGGCTTATGTGACGCAATGGCAAGGAACGGGTGGTTTATGGCCCGAGATTATTTTCCATGGAGAGCGTGGCACTCCGAAAGGAATGGCTCAATTTACCCCCTATGTGGGTAATTTAGTTCAATTGCATGGTATGACAGACGATATTACATTATTCAATAACGGCTTAGTCTCTAATGCCGACAATAGTTCACAACCAAGGTTAGATCCAGAATTATTGCGTAAAATAGATAAAGGCTGGTTAAATCAAGAAATAGCGATGAGAGGCGAACGTGCAATTGCGTATCTGTCTCATTATATTCCTGCTTTTAAACAAGCGACGGTCACCGGGAAACCTTTATTCGGAGCTCAACAGATCCCTGGTGAAGATGCCAATCTTCGCGCTGCCGGTATTTCCTTTGAAAATGACAATTATGCACGTTGTGAAATAGTAAAGGCATCGTCAGTATTAACTTGTGCAGATGCATTGATGCAAAAATTATTTGAAATTGGCTTTGTTGACAAAAATACAGTTGGCGCGCGTTTATTTCCCATTACACATTCGATTAGTGATCAAGCTATTACTGAAAGATCTGAGCTTTATACTCAGCAACGCGGATATCCGATCGGATTAGCCTACCGTAATATTAAGCAGTCATCACTTATTTAACGGCTATTCATCGGTTGGATCTTAAGCAATGAAACGATTGCAAACATGCTCTGAATTTGATCTGATAGCAATTACCACACTACTATCAACATCAAAAGTAGAGCATGAATCGACCAGCAATTCTCGCTCAAATGATCTTTGCTAAGATAAAACAGCTTTTTCAGCTGTTTTTCCATTTTATGCTCGTCAACCTGTGCTTTCCTTGGTTTTTCCTTTTTCAAACAGGCAAGGATCAAGCT
>NZ_JAHNZV010000163.1 GCF_022267535.1 Psychromonas antarctica | reverse complement strand
ATTTAGAGAGTGATAAATCAAAATCCCTATATAGAAACAAATACTCATCAACATTCGTTATTTTTGCCCCTTTTTCAAAACACAGCACCCATAAATAATAATCTTCTGCTGATGAATATTCTCCGTTGCTATATTTTAAATTGTTTTCGACAAGAAATGATTTTCGCATCATAACAGAGCCATGTGCAAATGGAGTCGATCTAGTTAGGATGACAGATTGAAAATGAGAATCTACGGAAACTACTCTTGATTTACTTAATTGCCCTGATTCAGTTACTAAGTGAAAATGGCAGCCACATAGGTCATAACCGTTTTCCATTAACTTAATCTGTTCTTCAAACCTATTTTCAAGAGATATATCATCCGCATCCATTCTAGCGACATACTTAGAATTTGATTCCTCTATCCCCCTATTTAAACTATAAACAAGCCCCATATTTTCTTGATTAATAACCTTTACTCGATTATCAACCTTTCTATATTCATCAATAATAATAGAACTGCCATCTGTTGAACCATCATTAATGATGATCAGCTCAAAATTGCGTTCAGTTTGCGTCAATATCGAATCAATGGCTTCTCTTAAATATTTTTCACCATTATAAACAGGTAAAATAACACTAATTAACGTTTTCATAAGCTACGTCTCAATAAGAAATTACACATACCTATCCATTAGGCACGGAGGATTATTTGAATTTACGATATATGCTTCTGATTATTTCATATATGCCAATTTTTCTAAGTAATAGTAATGATTGATTAAAAGCTTTTACTTTTCCATAAAGAATGCTTTGCTTTAATCTAAAATAGAGCTCTCTAAAGCGATTATCCTCAATCATATTTTTCATCATAGCGATATCATTTTTATCTTTTTCCTCTAACCTACATTCTTTCATTAAATACAGCTGATTAAAGGAAATAAATTTGATACCTTGAAAATAAAAATAGTTTCTTGGTGAAAAGAGCAATTCACCTTTGTTTAGTTTATGATAAATTAATTCAGTGTCATGAGACTCAATATCTGTATTAATAAAATCAAGTTCTCCGCCTTTAAATGAAATGAAATCAAGATCACTTGCTTTGCGCAATCCATAGATAGCGAGTATTATACCACTATCTAACACTACTTCCTCTGGTTGTAAGCTATTAAGCACAAGAAAATCTTTAAAGTCAGATAGTTTACGATGCGTATCAATATATTTATTTGGTTTTGCATAATTAAGAAAATGGACAGCATTATCATTGAACACTAAGCGAGACAACTCCAATGCTTCAGGTTTTGTATCCGTAATATGAATTGAATGCTTGCCTACATTGAAAAGTTTTCTCACTTTTTCTTTTATTATTAGGACATCATCTAAAGATTTGCCCTGAAAGGCAATAAATCGAACATCACCATACTTCTTAAAGCATTCAACAAGTTTTCCTGAAACCCCTTTATAGTTATTATCAATACTTCCTAACCACTTCTCACCTGCATACACCTGAGATAATAGGTTATGGGCACCATTTGGAGTTAGTTTAATATCCTTTCGATAAATAATATTTGGGAATATTGCTTCTAACTCAGTATCTTTTCCTGTCGCCGTTGGCCACACACAAGCAATATAAACATGATTAGAAAGTTCAATAAACTTAGTTGCTGCAGCATCAAGTATATCTACCGAAACATTCCTCGAATAAAAAAATTTATAATCATAGATTTGATCTTTAGTATCAATTTTAACACAACTAATTTTTTTACCTAAATTAATAGCACTAGCGACACGATGAGCTCCATTTGCTATAGAGCCATTATTAGATAATGGAACCAATGTTTTAGTCGGGTCAAAACCATTCATCTTTATATTTTCATATGTAGAATCAAAAGAAGCATGAAATTTATCAATGCTATCCTTATCTTCATTACCAGGCTCAGTAAACGCCCCAAGGCTAAACGCTCGAATATGCTCGTCATAAGCATTAGTTAGAAAGTCAGAACTATGTATATGTTTATCTAGATATAATAGTTTAAATGCAAGATCAAAACGATTCGCGGTTAACAATTCGATAGCATCAACTTCTTTTAAGTCGAATTGATTTCTATTGAGAGCTGTATGAAAATGCTCTTCAATGCAGCTTTCTAAGCTTACCTTGCTAATTTTAATCGCGCTCATTCTTTTTTATCTCTTCCAAGTTTTTCATAAAATCTACAATACGGCACTTAAATGTATGTACTTTTCGCGCCTTTCTAATACCAAGTGACTTTATTCTTTCTCTCTCAGTATCATTCTTCAGATAATATTTGATCAGTTTTTCTGCTTCATCAATGCTGTTATAGCAGGCTATTTCTTTACCAATATCAAAGTATTCATCAAGGCTTGGAACATAATCTGTTAATTGGAACCCCCCTTGTACAGGAATTTCAAAATTACGCGCTTTGGTTTGACTGCTGCACTTTGCCTTTTTAAAAACAGATTTCAAACAAGACAAAGAAGCTCTTAAACTTGACAATAAATATCTAGCATCATAACTTTCACTGTTGGATATATTTAAATTAATTTTCGAATTTGAGAATACCTCTTCAACCTGCTCATAGCTGAGCCTCCCATTATCCCAACCACCACCAAAGCAATGAACGAAAATACCTCTACTAGCCAGTGCATCTACAAACCATTTTCGGTAACGATTATAACCACCAATAAAACTGACTTCGTATTTATAATCTATAAAGACATGCTCGACTTGGCTTTCTAAAGACGCCCATTGGCTGCGGATAACATTCTGTTGCCCTATACTATAATACTTTTCGATACTGTATTTATCAGTTGTAATACAGGCAGAAAAGTAGGGGGAATAATTGGAAGTAAAACCTTCAAAACGCCATTGGTCGTCACCGAAAAAGTTTGCCGTGAAAAAGCCTTTTTCTTTCAGTTTTTTTAGTGTGTTAATCTCGACCTGATCTTTTTGCAAAATAAAAAATATTAAGTCGGGTGAAATATCAGAAGCACGAGTTATTATTGTTTTTTGCAGCTCTTCAAAAGTATAATCTTCATAAAATAAGGCATCGACTTCATAGCCAAGCTTGCTAAAGTTTTCATACCAAGCTTTATAGTTTAGCGCGCTACCATTTTCTTTTTTTCCATATTCATATTGAAAAGCTATATATAGAATTTTAGTTATCATCAAAACCTCGTGAAATTATAGATACAACTTTCTCCGCAAACCCTTTCCCTGTAAATTGGTAACTAACTTGACTACACAAGAATTCTTCAATGTTTTCAAGATACTGCATATAACTTTCATCGCTGATCATAACAATGTACTCATATAACTCTTCGTATGTATCAAAATTTCTCTTATCAATAAAGCAAGTAGCCGGTATATAATCAGTTATATTATTTGCCCCCCAATAAATTGGTACACAACCCGCAAAGAAACTATCAAATATTTTCTCAGTAATATAACCAGGAATGTTTTTAACATTTTCGTAACAAATGGAAAATTTATATCTTTCCATTACCCCTTTTTTGTTATCTACCATCCCTTGGTATGATGGATAGACTTGACCGGTGCAAATAGCATAAAAGCTTCCCAAATAAGGGACTCTATTTAACCCTCGAATTAGCTTTGGACCTTCAAATCTACGAGCCCCCCAACCTACACCATATAAATCAAAATCTTCAGGGTGGTATTTTTCAAACCACCTTACCGCTTCAACTCTTTTTGAATACAACTCATCTCTACTCTTTATTGGAGATTTTTTATTACCAGCTATTAATGTGAAAAGTTTCTTTTTATTAGATAACTCTTTATTTATCTCTGATGGAAATAGATGCGAAAAATTAAGCTTGTAATATTTTTTATCATCAACTATTCCATCGTGCCACGTAAATATCTTCTTGAAATAAGAATGTTTTTTAAGTTGATAGTTATCAGGCCTGATTAACTCACTCTCAACTAGTACGAGATAAGAGGTATCTATTTTATCTCGTGTTGGTAATTCTTTGGGCATATCAAAGTATAATACGGCGTCAGATGTCTCTATCGAATTTATATCACTGGTAGACAATTCACAATTAAACTTAAGAAACTCTTTTCGTAATTGAATATATTTATTGAAAATTCCATCTCTATTTAATTTACTATTTACGTTAAATATTTCATTATTATGAAGGTATTTAGATATGACTAAACAAATTTTTTTCATCTTTTAACAGCTTCCATTTTATTACCAATTAATATATAGACAC
>NZ_JAHNZV010000162.1 GCF_022267535.1 Psychromonas antarctica | reverse complement strand
CAAATGCAGTAATAACGCTACTAAGTTGCTCTGGATTTGACATAATTAAGTCCTGATGGATGAGTTACCCGTATTAAATCAGAACAAAAAATGGAAGTTGAGCTACGCTGCCGTAAGCTCACGATTTACTTAATCGAGCAGTGACAAGAAAGTTTTTTTGCTTTATAAAATCATCTGAATATTGAAACCATTCAGTATATCCCTTGAACTTCGAGTTAAAGACAATCGTTAAGCCTGACTCCTTAGCAAATCTTTTTAATTGCGTTTCAATCGCTAAAGCATTAGTTCCATTATCAAAAAGAATAGCGTTTGAATATTTAAAATTAAAAGGTGTTGCTAGCCTTAAGTCATTAAGCCTAGGGATTATGCGGTTTGTTATGCCGACTTTCATCAGATCTAAAGGTGGGGTGCATGAATGTAATAAGTACAAATATCCAAGCTTACATGAATCAAAGCCTGTCTCTGAGCATTTTTGACACCCTGAACCTCTTATATGGCTACCAGCTCTCTGTTTAAAGTCTCCATGTTTAGGACAGGTAATGACAACCTTCTTATCTTTACCCTGATAATCAGCTTTAGAATAACCGTACTTATCCTCATGTACCTCACGAGATAATTCTATCCACTGCTCAGTAGTATATTTAGCTTTACCTGCACAATGCGCGCATCCATGACCAACCATATGGTCATAAGCTTGTTGCGTAATTTTTCCGTGAGTGGGGCAAATGTACGTTATGTTTGATTTTGCCCCATGATAATGAGTGTCGCTGTAATCATATTTGTCGCCATGTACAGCTTTACATTTAGAAATAAACTCTTTGTCGCAGTAAGAGTGTCGGTTAACACATTCGGGGCAATTTGATCCCCGTTCATGGTGACTTGCTATTTGAGGAAAAGGTCCATGACTTTTACAAATTATGTTGAGGTTTACATTAGCGCCCAAATATTCAGTTTTACTGTAGTCATAACGATTACCATGAGTTTTCTGAGCTCTTTTAATCCAATCTGGAGTAGAAACATCTGTAATTTTAGGACAATCTGAACATCCATGTCCACTAAGGTGATTTCCAGCAGAATATAGCGAAAACTCACCATGTTCGCGACAAATGATAGTAATAGGATCTTTGTTTAAGCTGTAAACAGTTTTGCTGTAATCGTACCGATCACCATGAACCGCTATTGCTCGCGCTATAAACTGCTCTTGAGTTGGTTTTGTACCTTTAGGGGCACACTCCCTGCAACCATAAACCCCCTTTAAGTGCTCACAAGGAGACTGAAATAATAAACCATGCTTTTTACAGATAATAATCACATCTTCTTTGTTATTCTTGTAAACAACACGGCTATAGTCAAACTTATCATCGTGCTTTTTGCGAGCGTCAATTATGAATTGTTCAACTGTTTTTGGTTTGGCTCCTAAATTTTGTAACGGACAACATGGGCACCCTTGCTGACTGCGAATATGTTGTGCGGGAGTTAACTCGAATTCACCATGTTCTTTGCACGATATCAAAACGTTTGTTGATTGATTGGTGCACACCGTATTCGAATAATCAAAACGATTTCCGAACTTAGCTTTAGCCTGCACAATAAATTCTTTTGTTGTTTTTCGTTTTCCCATATAACCTCCTTAAAGCCATTTGTTTTCATGTTTCGTTTCTATTTTTGAGCATGTTCACAAACAGATGCTTTAGTTCTTTATGTAGGCTTATTTACCTAACTGATTGTTATATATACTTATAATTTATTGCCTTTGCTATTGTTGCGCACTTTTCTATAATTGCGCATCGCGCATTTTAGTTTCATAAATTGCGCAATCTACATGTACTGTTTTGCCCGTATAGTGTTTTCTTTTTATTCATACTTTCCTAGCAGAACGCCATGGGAGGTGGCGAAGGAGTTAATACATTGCGTTTCCTTTTTTTGCGCCTATTTGTAGCCATTCTTTGTAGATTCCTGTAGAAGTTGAATTCGTTAACACATTGTTTTATATGCTTATAACCTCTTCGTTTTTTACGGATTGGTCACTTTGGTCACTGCGCGTAGTGATCACTCCTAATAGAAAAAGTGATCACTTTTATTTGAACTTTCGAGTAAAGTAAATCATTTTGGCCTAGCTTTTATTTGGCTTGTTCCGTAATCATTTGCACGCGCAGTATTTCTCTCTTTTGTCCATATTTTGGCTTGGTAAGATAATCGGTAAATAGCTTCTGCTTTGTTTATTTCGGTATCCCTCTTGATGTTGTAGTAGCAATTTTCAAGCCCGTGTATATGTCCTCCTGTGGTTACGTCCTCCCACATTAATTTAATTGTTTTAAATAACTTTGTTGGGCATTGTATTTTTGAGCCGTCCACGATTAAAGCTACATGGTAATGTTGCTTGGATGACTTATGTTGCTCTCGACACCATGCGTATCCTAGTCGTTTGACTTTATATTCTTGTTTAAAATAAAAGCGTAATTTACTCATTAATGCAGCCATATATTTGTTGTCTAAAGTAAATGTGCCAACATGCAAATTGAATACATAAACAAACACTCGTCGATGCCAAGTAAGTACATTTTCTACCTGCCCAATTATTTTCCCCATTTGATGAGTAAATATCGGTTTACCCCTATCACAGTTAACTCTATATATTTTTCCTTTAGCCCTATAAATAGGACTTTCGCTCTCATATTTAGCCATATCAGGAATAAACTCATGCGCTAGATATTATTAATAAACCCAGTTGTTTTTTGTTGAATCTATGCGCTTAAGCTAGATAGACCCTAGGTTTAAAGCGCATAGACAAATAACAAAAAGGGGGACTGAAGTTGTAATTTGGTTCATTTCGCTTCATTTCGCATCATTAAGTACCAGCCTTCTTTTTTGTTTGCTCATTTGCATTGTCTCTAAACCATTGTTTGATGCTTTCCTCACTCCAACCTAGCGCCTTATTTCTGTACTGTAGGGGGGCGGGAAAAGCACCTGTCTTCCACCATCGGTGCAATGTTCCGCGAGATTTCCCAATGATTTTTGTTACTTCTTGTGTGGTAAGTAATTTCATTGGTTATTCTCGCTGGCGAATTTATCTTCAGTTTGATTATTTCGTTCTTGAATACAGTCATTGATCCAATCCAAAACTTCATCTTCAATCCAGCCAGTCGCATGCCCCCCAAGCTTAATGTTAAGGGGGAATTGGTTACATGCCATTTTTGCGTAAATTGTCGATCTTCCAAGTGAACATAAATTCATTACTTCTTTAAGGCGGATTATTTTCATAAGTCTTATTGCTTCTTATTGGTTGTTAAAAGATGCGTAAAGATTATGTTTATTTTTTAATTGGGTACGTTCAACAAGTAACTTGAACGCGTTCAAGTTACTTGTTTATTTTTAATAGGCTAGGATAGGGGCTAAAGGAAGGGAAGTAAAACAAGCAATGCGACTGAGAAAAAGGTTAATTTAAGTGTAATTTTTCTTTTCCCTTTTTTATCATCCTAGCTAAAGTGCTTTCAGAGATCCTTGGGTAGGCTAGGTTTTTGAAAGCTTCCTTTTTTTTCTTTGATTTAAAGTCAGATTCTAATCTTGCTAAAGCTCCACGGGGTTCCTTAAGCAGTTCTTCATAAAATGGGCAATATGCCTGAAGAACTTGAACTAAAATCATGCTAGCTTGCTCTGATGGAGGATAATTTTTTTTAGTTTCAATCTCATTATGTATCGATGAATCGCCATCTAAATTTGATAGTTCCTTCTTATGATTTAAATAGTTATCAAATCTTATAATATCTTCATAACTAATGGATATATCATCAAATGAAGTCTCTACTTCAAATCCAGTAATATAATCGTCCATCTCTCCATTTTTATATGAGTCATATATAGCATTTGGTATATATGGGACAACAGTAATGTATTTTTTGATTCCATTAGGCGCATCATAAAGGTTCGCCACTTCAGCTAAATCATTTATATGCCATAGCCCTTTTAAATCAGCGCTGAATGGTATGAGGTTATCTTTAGTATTAAGTGACACTGAATACGCATTAATTGACATTGTAGAGTGCTGTGTCGAAAAAAGACTACTGAGTGGGCAATCTGTTGCATCAGTATTTTTTAAAAATTGCTCGTATTTTTCTTTTATATTTATATCGCTGTTTATAGTTGCAACTGTATACGTCATGTCTTTTGAGTAATAGGTGCGATAGTTAATACAGGATCTAATACTCCCATCCAAAGTGAGCTTACGGCTGCATAGTTTGACTTGGGCGGTTAGCCCAATTCAGTCTTTTTTGGAAAGCAAGTCAGCCGTTACTCACTATTTTCTAGATAATTCCATGGCAGGTAATTTTCTGGGTTGGC
>NZ_JAHNZV010000161.1 GCF_022267535.1 Psychromonas antarctica | reverse complement strand
TGGCAATGAAGTCGAGGTAAAAGCTCAAGCGTATAACGAGCTTTCTGCCGAAGTTTTAACCCAGAGAATACAAGAGGAGCATGAAAGAGCTGTTAAAATAGATGACAAAACCTCGAAATTCACATTAGGTCTGAGTGTAAGTTTATCTGTTTTAGCTGCTGCTAGTAGTTCATTCGTTAAGTTCATTCCTGAAAGTAGTTATGCATCAAATGTTTCAATTATCTGTGGTATTGCTTCAATTTACATGCTTTTAGCTGGAATCACAGCATTGGGGGCACTGAAAACATTGCCTACATATGGCTATGGTACTCATCATTTAATGAATATAAATAAAGATGGTGTTTCCTATCTAAGTGAAGCCTTATATGCACAAGAGAGGATGAATATAATACGGCAGTTACGAAATGAATCAGCCTATCAATCACTACGAAATGGCTTTGTCATGTTATTGGTTGCTTTAATCATTTCAGTAATATTATTAAGTAATGTTAATGAAAAACCCAAATTACAGAACACTCTTCCATCACCAGTAACCCTTAAAGAGTCCCCCTCAGGAACACGTGAAAAAGCCGATAACAAACCAATACAACAGTGGTTACAGCACTGAATGACTAAAGTTAATACACGGTGTAAATATATTTCTAAATTGCTTTGCGGGCTTTAGAAGCTTAACTTTTTGACTCGCTAAGGATCACGTAGATAGCTAATTTTTATTCTTTTATTCTAGATTAGTGTCCAAAATCATTCAACCACTACACATAATGTAAGTCGCATATAACAAGGTACAAATATGAGTGAGCATCCAGAGGTTACAGCTTCAAAAATTAACCGAACAAAAGCTATTGAAATAATTCCTGTAAAGTTTAAACAACAGGAAGAAAAATTATTAAATAAAGTAGAAAAAAGCAAAAAAAATCCAACCGCAAAGTTAATCGATTTATATGAATTTATGGGGGGGCTATCAGTAAGCTTTAACCATTTAACTCCATGTAAAAAAGGCTGTTCGTATTGCTGCGAGATTAGAGTTGACGTGTCTGAATTAGAGTTATCACTAATAAAATTAAAGGCTAAGAAAGCATATAACAACGCAAAGAAAGATTTGTTAATAGGTGAGCCTTGCCCATTTTTACATAACGGTTCATGTTCCATTTACGAGGTCAGGCCGTTTGTTTGTCGAAGACATCAAGTGTTTACTCCAACAAATTCTTTGTGCATTAATAATGAAGAACTTGGACAAGAGCTGCTGTCGTTTAGTGAAGTAGATGCTTCTTACTTACATATTCTGAATGAAAGTAACTGTGGAAAATCAAAGGATATTAGAGAGTATTTTCATACAGGAACTTTTAAAAACAAGAAGACATTATGTGTGATTCATGAGTAGAGTTAGATTTAAACATCCATTTTGAAATACTATCAATATATGGAAAAAATTTGTCGCTTACTAAGTCGCTTTGGGGGCGTTTTCGACTTAGCTATCTAGCTCGGTTTGGGGCACTTTGCGCCATAGGAATAATTATATTTCTAAAGCTTTACAAAATATAAAACTGGCTTTGTTAACATACCACATGTAGAAATCTCCCAATTACGGATAACAGAGGCTATGATGAAAAACAAGATATGAAAATCCTAGTTCGAAGATAGTTAGATCTGGAAGAAATTGAAATGAATGAATGCAAAAACATGTACAGAGGCGGGTATTATGGTGGGGTTATATCGGCGGCGTGGAAGTATGCTAAAACAGGAGATGGTCGATTTGTTAAAGATTTATACCACTTCGAGAACAGATCTAAACGGGATAGGTTTAGAGCATACTTAGCATATTTAGTGATAAAAGCTCATGGCCTGCCGATGACCTCCCGAATCTATGCGGAAGGAAAAAAGCCCATTTTTGACTTTGATTTTCATGGTAACTGTGGCAACTATGACGGCTTAATATACGCTAGTTACGGAGACAGATACAACAGCGTAAGGTTCAGCTGTACCCCTCGCGAACTGCTCGACATGGTTGCGCCGGATAAGGTGGAAATCGCGCCAATTCACGGAGACTTTAAACAGATTGAAATACATAAATGCAATGATTGCGGGCAAGGCTACAGGGAAACCAATCAGTTTGACAATAGCAGTTTTTGCCGAGTGTGTGTGAAGGTAAAGGGGTTCTTCGAGGCTGGATTTATCCTTGGCGGCAATAAGCATATAGACAAGTACGACAAAAAAAAGGATGACTTCACTGCATCATGTAAATATTGCAGAAAGCCCGCAAAGATCGGTATTTGCTGGGCTAACAAGGGGCTGGCTAAGTACGTTTGTGAATGCCAAAAGCCAAGGCTAAAGCCAGTCAAAACGATTGAGAAAGGCATTAAAAAATTACACGTATCAGCGCCGAGTGAGAAAAAGAGAATAGCTAAAGTAACTTACTCTTCAAGCATTGCGGAGCGTGGCTTTGTGTACGCTGTTCGTCATGAGTGGATAAAAGGCAGGGTTAAGATCGGCGCTACAACTAAGACGCCAGAAGAAAGGGCGAACGCCTTACAACGAGGCATGGGTCTACCGTCACCTTTGGAAGTAATCGCCTCGATGCCTGTCGACAATGCGAAACAGGCTGAGAATGATGCACATTGCCATTTTGAGGCATATCACGAAGGCGGCGAATGGTTCGAGCTAACAACTGAACAAGTAAAAGAATATTTCGCGGGCTGAAACCCTTAATTTGCAGTTACTAACAACCGGAGATATAGATAATGTTTCTCGACCAGCTGTCGTAAAATGGTTGTTGCGGCTAAATAAATTTGGCCACAAATTAGTAGCGTTGTAAAGCGCTTGGGGGGGAGTAAGTGTGTCGCCTTTTCTAACTATGGGAGGCATTGCGAGATAGGTTCATTCACCTGTTCTAAAGTATCATTACAAACATTTATTTGCTCACTGCCTTTTAATCAAGAATAGAGAGATAAGCATTAAGGCTAACATCCTGAATTAATCTTAATCAAAAAGTTTTTTTAACTCATCCATTCCACTTTTCAGCTTTTGCGCTTTTTCTTGAGATTGTTCAGAAGTCCATTGAACTAATTCCACCAAGCATTCACTATTAAAATCTGGCAATGTGGTAAAATCAAATTCTGATTGAAATGCCTCTTCAATACTTCTAAAGTTTCTGAACCCGCCAGCTATCAATGCTTTTGCTGTACAACGCGATAAGCCTTTGAGCCAAATTGGTAAGGCTAATACATCGAATGCCTGTGAATGGAGGGCATTTATTATCCACTCATTTAGAGTCGTTTTTTTTCGATTGCTGCTAGTTGCCAATGTTCCAATTGTTGTTCGGTGCAATTAATCGTTTGTTGCTGAATCATGACATGCTCCATTTATTACTTTTAGATGAAAATATATCACAGCTATAAAGGCAAGGCGCGACCCCATTACTGCACTCTGGTTGGTGATTACTAGGTTAGCAATCACTTAGTTTTAGTTTTTCAAGGTGGAAAAGTGTTGTTTTACCTTAACTACCTCGTCAAAAATGTACTTAAATTTATCAAAGTTAATATTAGATTTATTCGAGCGAACTACTTTTGTAGAAAAAATATGCTTACCATAATGTTTTTTTATATCTGGATTTTTATCTGTTGAAAAAGTTTTCCCATTGAGTACAACTTTCATCGTTGCAGAATCAAATAGATCTTCCATCATAGAGTCTTTTCCGTTTGTATTCAGCGGTGTCAAAATCAAATATAAATTATGGAATAAATGTAAAAAACCACCTGATTTAAGTACTTTCAAATCATTAGGGCAAGACTTAACTTTTTTAACTAAATGTTTAAGAAGAGTTTCAGGCCCATCATCGTTATCCAAAATTAAGATAACTGGAGATTTTGCCTTTTGATTCTCAAAATAGTTATGATCTGCTGAATACCTTGTAACGAACCTGAGAAAATGTGAGGCTCCACCATCCAAATCTAAAAAATACATGGTTTTATCATTTAAATTGGGGAAGTTCAGCATCGGTTCATATGCAGTGCTTGTTGTTTTTACTTTAGTCAGAGTTGGATAATTAGCCTGAAGCATACTTAAAGCACTTTTTAGATATACGTTATCTGTTTTACCCTCAGTTAAAATTGTAGGAAAATCATTAAAGCAAAAATATTTATAATGAAGGAATCGACTATAAATTTTTTCACGAGAGTTTAATTTATCCCTGAAGTGAAATAATCCATTATATTTAGCTGGCTCATATGCAGGCTTAGGATGATGCTTCTTTTGAAGGTTATTATAGTGGTCCGTGAGCTTACGGCAGCGTAGCTCAACTTCCATTTTTTGTTCTGATTTAATACGGGTAACTCATCCATCAGGACTTAATTATGTCAAATCCAGAGCAACTTAGTAGCGTTATTACTGCATTTGAGCA
>NZ_JAHNZV010000160.1 GCF_022267535.1 Psychromonas antarctica | reverse complement strand
TAAGTGTTACACGAATCCCAGACTCCGCCAAAGGCGCAACACTCGATACAGGTGGTTGGTTAAACCTTGCCTGACAGGGACTTACACCCTGCAAGATGCATCAAGCTTTGCTTGACGCACTAACGCCGCATTAAGCGGACTAAAATTGTTGGTTATAATGTGGAGCGAAGCGGAACCTAACCAACTGTTTTAGTTCCGTTTTCAATGCCTTGTTATATTTTGTTTAGCCTACCACTGATTAGGTTTTTCCACAGTTGTAATCCCACATCTTGAGTAACATTTTCAACTCTTCTATTTTCTAGTTCTTCCGACATATCCGCGTCACTATACTTGGTAAATAAAGCGTAACCACTTGAATATATTGAAACAGAGCAAAGAGGACCATTCTCTGAACCACATTCAACCCAAGCATCAGGATGTTCGTCATTATTAGATTCAAATAACTCAGCTATTGATTGCTTGAGATCAGAATCGCTAGGATTTGAAACTCCAGTACCAAAACATGTTGTAAGATTGCTCCATTCAAACATGTAAACTCCTTGGAAATATAACGCCTCGTTAACAGGCGCGTAGGTTGGCTTTGTTTTTGCGGTTTTTTCTTTTGCAAAAACGATGACAGCCGTTATGCGTCCGGTTGAACGACTTGTTATGTTTCATTACTTATAAAAAGATAACTAAACCTATTAACTTCTGATAACCATAGACATCACAAGACCTGCAATCATTCCTTGCGTGGCAGCAACTGCAATACGAACGAGCATCATCGGATCTGTTATGGAGCTATAAGTATAAGCTAGTGAGCCTTCATCTATTTTAGCCACAATACCAAACAACAAACCATATATAACACAAACGAAAACCTTTTTAGGTGAAATGAACCATTGATAAATAGCTACGAAAACACCTGACACAATGAATACCCCAAAAACATGATCTAGAGGGGAGGCTCCCCCCTGCCTTAATGCTTCAGTTATATCTCGGTAAATTGTCCTGATGCCAAGTTCTCTAAAAACACCTTCCAAACCAAACCATGCCAGATAATCCAGTCCGGTCCATGTTAAAAAGACCAAAATTACCGCAGCTATATATGTACCAAAAACTTTATACTTTTCCACTTTACTCTCCTGAAACATAACGCCTCGTTAACCGGAGCGTAGGTTGATATTGTTTTTGCGCTTTTGCCTTTTTGCAAAACAATGGCAACCGTTTACGCTTCCGTGTTTAACGACTTGTTATGTTTTGCTTGCTCAATACTGATACTTTTAATACTTGAAACAGGCACAGTTTTAATAATATTTTTTTCTTTTATATATACAGCACAGTGTGTGCTTGAACACCGTAAAACAGCCCCTTTAACATTTTTTTCTGCGATTATTATTTCATTGTATTCATTAAAAGACTTAAATTTAATTAAGTCTTTTTGGGCTTGTTCTTTACCCTGCACTGATGCGAAATCAATTACTTTAAATATTGTAAATAGAAATAGTGCTATAAACATAGTGAAAACGAGGAAAGTTAAAGCAAGGTTTAATATTCGGGTTATAAGTTCTGGTTTTTTATACTCTCTCTCTCTTTTAGATGATGGAAAAATAAAATTCCATATTTTCCTTATAAAAGCGACTTCTGAAATTTCACCAATCATAAACATGTATGAATAGAACAATATTGCAATGAAAAATGAAGGTATGACTAGATAAATTCCACCAATAAATAGCATAATGAAACCTTGTGATAAAGTTTCATTAAACGATGGCATGAACAATTTTTGAACGAGAGAAAGTTCATCCAAATAACCATAAATATATGCATCTCCAGAGATATACAGCAATCCAGTAAATAGCGTGAGAAGAAAAGTTGCACTGCTAATTTCATTAATAAGTTTGTGCATGGTGCCCTCTGTTTAGAAACATAACGCCGCTAAACACTGGCGCATAGATTTGGCGACGTTTTTGCAGCTTTTTGTTTTTGCAAAAAAGACGACAAAGCGTAATGCGTCCAGTGCTTTGCCTTGTTAAGTTTTGCGACTTGTAAGCTGGTAGCCTACATGAAACGCAACGCTTATATTTCTTTTAACTTGAAACTAAAACTGTTTGATTTACCTACTTAATTTTCAACGAAGTAGCCCAACTGCAAACAGCAATGCTCAAAACATAACGATGATAAATAGGTAAATTAACCCAGCTCGTTTAATAAAAAAGCCAACTTTATATTGCCCCATTTCCAACTGCGATTCAGAGAGCCGATTCGCAAACTCATTGAAAATGGGATCGCCTAAAACACCAAACAAACCTATTAATCATTTTTACATTTCACAAATCGGAGTGAAATTTAACGCCTTAATAACTGGCGTGTAGGTTGGCGTTGTTTTTGCGGTTTTTCTTTTGCAAAAACAATGACCAACCGTAATACGTCCAGTTGATTAACTTGTTATATTTATTTTTGCGAGTTTACGGCCATAATTTTTTCAACAATTCCGCCCATGGTTTTCGACTTAATATCTGGCTTCAAATAGAGAGGATGGTATTCGCTACCTGTACGATCAATATAGGCTGCTTTCAAACCTGCTGATAACGCACCATGTGTATCCCAATCATGAGTAGCTACAAGGCGAAGATTTTCTACTGACTCTCCCAGCACTTCAGCTGCAAATTTATATACCTTCGGGTTTGGTTTAAAACTTCCTGTGTCCTCGACAGATAAAATGGTATCGAAAAAATTTGTTAATCCCGAATTATTCATTTGATCAGTGATAAGATTCAAGGACGAGTTAGAAAAAGCCACCGTTTTAAACCCGCTTGAACGCAATTTATTTAAAGCCTCTTTGATATCTGCATGTGGGGGTAAATTCGAAAAGCAGGCTAATAGCTCACTACGTTTTTTATCCGTTAAGCGACTATTATAATGTGCCGCTACAGATTCAAGCATTGCACTCGCTAATTCAGCAAAGTTTGAACTAACACTTGTGGCAATACAAACAGTAGAAGAATGCAATAACTTTGAAAACCATAGTGATAAAGCATCTTCACTACCGAAAACATCTCTGAATTTGGGCTTCAAAGACTCTAAATTTAGAACGGTTTCATTTATGTCAAAAAGTATGACTTCTTTTTCCATGATTAACCTCTGCACCAATTTTACGAATAAATATAACGCCGCTAAACACTGGCGCTTAGGTTTGGCGACATTTTTGCAGCTTTTTGTTTTTGCAAAAAAGACGACAAAGCGTAATGCGTCCAGTGCTTTGCCTTGTTAAGTTTTGCGACTTGTAAACTCGTAGCCTACATGAAACACAACGCTTATATTTCTTTTAACTTGAAACTAAAACTGTTTGATTTGCCTACTTAATTTTCAACGAAGTAGCCCAATTGCAAACAACAAAGCTCAAAATGTAACGTTGATAAAATAGGTAAATTAACCAAGCCCGTTTAATACAAAAGCTAACTTGATATTGCCCCATTTCCAACAGCGATTTAGAAAGCCGATCCGCAAATTCGTTGAATATGGGATCGCGCAAAACACCCAACCAACCAACTTACAATTTCTACATTTCACAAATCGGAGTGAAATTTAACGCCGCTAAACACTGGCGCATAGGTTTGGCGGCGTTTTTGCAGCTTTTTGTTTTTGCAAAAAAGACGACAAAGCGTAATGCGTCCAGTGCTTTGCCTTGTTAAGTTTTGCGACTTGTAAGCTTGTAGCCTACATGAAACGCAACGCTTATATTTTTTTTAACTTGAAACTAAAACTGTTTGATTTGCCTACTTAATTTTCAACGAAGTAGCCCAATTACAAACAGCAATGCTCAAAACGTAACGATGATAAATAGGTAAATTAACCAAGCCCGTTTAATACAAAAGCCAACTTTATATTGCCCCATTTCCAGCTGCGATTCAGAGTGCCGATTCGCAAATCCATTGGATATGGGATCGCGCAAAACACCCAACCAACCTATTAATCATTTTTACATTTCACAAATCGGAGTGAAATTTAACGCCGCACTAAGCGGACTAAAATTGTTGGTTATAATGTGCAGCGAAGCGAAACCTAACCAACTGTTTTAGTTCCGTTTAAGTGCCTTGTTATATGGCTATTTCCCACCCTTTCCAGCAGTGGTTATTTCATTTTCTTTTTTTTCTATTTCTATTTCTGAATCAGCATGAATAATGTTCAAGTGACACCTCCTACAGACAGTGATCATACCTTCTACTGTTGAGGGCCCACCTTTGGAGTATTCAAAAATATGGTGAGCAGCGACATTTTTGTCTGAACCACAATATTGACACAAATAATCATCTAGTTTGCGCCTCTGATTTTGTGACTTTCGATGGGCATAAGGTCTACTCATCTAAATCCTCATCATAATCATCCACTGGCATATCACTATCATAATCGGTCTTATATGAAACGAGATCTGATGGGTCAGTTAATTTTGGCTTAGGTAATTTGACCTTCTCTTGTGGAGGGGGAGACAATGATAAATTATTAACTCTATCCTTTAGTGTGAGCTTACGGCAGCGTAGCTCAACTTCCATTTTTTGTTCTGATTTAATACGGGTAACTCATCCATCAGGACTTAATTATGTCAAATCCAGAGCAACTTAGTAGCGTTATTACTGCATTTGAGCA
>NZ_JAHNZV010000016.1 GCF_022267535.1 Psychromonas antarctica | reverse complement strand
CTGCTCAAATGCAGTAATAACGCTACTAAGTTGCTCTGGATTTGACATAATTAAGTCCTGATGGATGAGTTACCCGTATTAAATCAGAACAAAAAATGGAAGTTGAGCTACGCTGCCGTAAGCTCACTTTCATCGTCCCTCCCGACTCGATAGCATCATCAATAACAATCACGTGCTTGCCTTTGATATTTATATTCTGGTGGTACGCTATCGGTGAATTATTATCTCTAGAGCCGGGAATATGGGGGCATGAAATATAGTCCATACTGACATTAAACAATAACTCCCGAACCAAGTCAGCGGTAAACAGTATCCCTCCAGGTACCACGGTAATGACAACCACACTACTACCCTGAAATTTTTCGTTGAGTTGACGGGCAACTTCTTTTACTCCGTCTTTAATCTGTGCTTCGCTAAGCACTAATTTACCTAGTTGTTTATTGCCCATTTTGAACCTCTAAGATGGTATGCATAATGCTTCTTACATAGAACCTTGGGTGATATCCGTGAACGTGATAAAGCACATTCGATGCGTATATTTTCCAATAACAAGAAGCGGCCTAACCCGGTGTCCTTTTATGACTCCAGATTCCTTATTATTCGACACGGACTTCCAGCAGCAACTACATTCGCGGGAATATCTTTGGTCACCACAGATCCTGCACCGATCACCGAATTGTCTCCAATAGTAATACCGGGACAAATAATAGCACCACCGCCAATCCAAACATTATGACCAATCTTTATGGGTAAACCGAATTCAATTCCCTCTTCAACCCGCCCTTTTACGTCAAGTGGGTGCCCTGCAGTATAAACCTGAACATTTGGCGCAAACATTACATTGTCACCAATTTCAACCCGATTAACGTCCAAAATAATACAGTTAAAATTGGCGTAAAAATTTCGCCCAAGACTAATGTTACTGCCGTAATCACAATGAAAAGGCGGTTCAATATAGGCGCCATCTGCTGCATCCGAGAGCAATTCAGTCATCGCGGTATTCCACTCATCGCTGTCGGGAATGCTGTTGTTTAATTTTTTCAAGATTATCCGACACTGAATGCGTTCATTGTAGAGTTCTTCATCGCCTGCCAAGTAAGGTTCACCCGCAAGCATTTTTTCTTTTTCTGTCTTCATATTTACCTTAAATGATTTATCTGTGGCAACTGATTAATGAGGCCGCAAGTATATCAAAACGCTGTGCGGCTCGAAAGTTAACAGGTTCAATGTTGAGCGCAAGCATTATGCCAAGGGAATTGTCAGTAACAAGGTATGAGTTAGATGCGGAGTAACTTTAGTTGGCCACAGAGTGGAAAACACAGGATTTGCTCTGAATATTAAGTTTTGACGTTTAGCAATGATAAGTAAAAACAGAGATTAATATCCGAAATATCAACTCAATTGCTGATAACAATTAGATAACGGGTTTGCCACCCGCTTATCGTTAGCTCGGAAGTAAATTATATGCACAACATTTCACCTTACGATTTTCCTTTGATACTCTTTTTCTGCGCTATTTTTTCTTTTTCAAAGTAAAAAACGGGCAGAGACCACGCAAGTTTAAGCGCGACAATGCGCAGACTGAAACTAGCCATTAAGGTAACAATAACCGCAAGATCATCTTCAACACCATACCAAAGTAATGCCAGATATAAGCTCGCGGCAAAGAGTGCCACCGAGGCATACAGCTCTTTATGTAATACCAATGGCTTTTGGCGACAAACAAGATCGCGCAACAAACCACCAAATATTCCCGTTACAATCGCTGCAATTACGCAAATGAACGCAGGCAGATGCATATCCATGGCAACACGGCAGCCGATAATACTAAAAACAATTAACCCTATTGAATCTAATGTGACAAAAAGACGCTGATTGCGAGCTACCCAAGGTGCGATTAGCGTTGTCAGTACACCAGCCCCACAAGTTATCATGATATATTCGGGGTGCTTTATCCAGCCGACTGGGTAATGACCTAAAATAATGTCACGTGCCGTCCCGCCGCCGATAGCAGCCACGCTAGCCACAAACATCACACCGAACCAATCCATTTTTCTTTTGCCTGCAGAAATAGCGCCAGTCATAGCTTCTGCAGTAATGCCGATAATGTAGAGAATGGTCAACAACATAGTTTTCTTTCTGTAGTAAAAAGAAGCGGATTGTAGAGGAAATATAAGAGTGAGGCTAATGGTAAAAAACACGAGTCATGGCTTGCTGTTGTTATCTTAGGTAAAACTAACAAATAATCTGATGCAATCCCCCCTCGCAATCTGTTACTCTTCTGCGCGATAATATACTGCAACGAATTAGATAGCTCGAAAAAAATAGGCAGGTAAATACATCAGTACTGTTTCGATTTTTTTAGCCGTTTTAACATAAGGTAAAGCACGTGACTCAACACTTTGAAGATTTTTTACAAGCACTTATTAGTAACGATAAACCGCTCTGTGAACGCCCGTTTTTCGAGCAAGGCAGCGTGCATTTAGAGCAACAGCTTAGGCATTATTTAAGCAGTGAAGGCATTGGGGAAAATACCTTTGAAAAATCAATCGAAGCGGCTCAAAAACTCAGTAACATAGATACTAATAAGCGCTTTTGGTCTGCGCTAAAGGTTTTCAATGCAGCAGCAGGTAACTATTTTTTTGCGGAAAACACCAGTTCAAACAAAAAATGGCTACGCTTCATCAATATCATTGAGTCGTTACAAGGCTATAACGGTAGCCAAATATTCGCAGGCGTGGGCATTAAAAAAAGTCGTTTATATCGTTTGTATTTCGCCTATATGCTAACCTGGGAACACTTAAGATATCTCGCCGGAGATGATGACGACTTCACTCCAAGTGCGCAAATTATGGATAGATATGCCGATTATGAGCATGACCATCACCATGAATAATAATTAAACCGTATTGATATCAATACGGTCAACTAACTCAGCGTAACAATAGCGATCTATTGGTAGCTGAGTTAACGCAGAAAAACCCGAATGCTGAGCAAATATTATTTTAAAATGTATTTTTCAAAAACATGGGCAACACCTTCTTGGTCGTTGCTAGCGGTAATATAGTCAGCGTGATATTTTACTGCATCGGTTGCATTTTCCATTGCCACTCCCAAACCCGCAAATTGAATCATTTCTAAATCATTGGCGGCATCACCCACACAAATAATTTGCTCTGCTGTCAGTCCAAGATGCGCTGTTAATGCTGCCATCCCTTTACCTTTATTACTGTCTTTATTCATAAACTCATAAAAATGCGGCGTGCTTCGCGCCATTGAGTATTTTTCTTGTAACTCGGTCGGCAATAAAGGGATCGCATTTGAAAGTAATTCCGATTCATCAATCATCATCACTTTGAGAATATCTTCATCCACGTCAAGCAGATTAAAGTCAAACTCAGAAAATTCAATGTCATTCAGTGTTGCTTCAAAATCCGTATATTTATTCTTTTTAGGTGTAATCAAACCTCGCGTCATAGAATAAGCAAGAATATTTACCCCTAATTCATTTGCTAGTTGATGCAGTTCGATTGCATCTTGCCCTTTTAAAATCGCACGACTAACAACGGTTTTACAAGCAACTTTAAGAATTAGCGATGCATTGTAGGTCAGTACATAATCTTCTTCGCCATCAAGGCCAAGCGCTTTTAATGTCGGTAACATTCCCTCAAATGGGCGACCAGATGCAAGCACCACCTTGACTCCTTGTGCTTTAGCTTTAGCTATTGCAGCACACACTCTGCTTGTTAATGCTTTTTGGCTATCAAGCAAGGTGCCGTCCATATCTAAAGCAATCAGTTTATACATCAATTTTTTCCTTATCATTTAATCTGCGGACAGTGTATGTGAAATTGATTTGAGAATCGAATCCTCCTTTACAACAAAAAAGACCTTTATTTCTGCTCATTCGTTCTTTTTAGGTACTAAACCGCTTATCTATGTATTTTATAAAAATCACGTATGATTTTCGCTATCTGTCGTTTTTCTTTTTCTGTTACGGCACATCGATTGGTATTTGGAAAAATAGCTAACAAGGCGGTAATTAATTTATCTTTAGGTGCGACGGTTTTTGCAATCCAACGACTTAGCAGATCGCGACTGATATAGGCAGGCAAAGATCCTAATGTACCCAGATCATTCTGATCATGGGCTAATAACCCAGCAGTCGTGCCTCTATCTAGAGTGAGCACCTGATAAAAATAAAGAGTGTGGTAAGCCAATTGAGTATTTACCTGCTCTTTAGTTTTTGCCTTTACCCGCTTTGATTTATCACTAATTATTTCCGTATAAGCATTGATCATCGTCTCCGCAAAATTACTGGGAAATGCTAGAAATTCAGCACAATCGGGGTTGAAGCCTTCAAGATAGAAATGACTGACACCACGATGTACAGCCAAGGCAGGAATATTAAAATACTGTTCACCCAATGCACAGCCCTGCGCATAATACTCAGCGGCAGCAACACGAAGCGCATTATCAAAGGTTTGTTTATCGCTAAGATCGACGATAGCCGGATTTAAATCCGCCATTATTCGCCAGTAACTCTGACCATTTTTAAGTAATGTCCAACTGATATGCAGATGAAGTGAAGGAAGGCACGGATGTGCCGGATGGACAATGGTCGATAATGCGGTTGCGACGGTGAATTTTTTATCATCACTATATTCAAAATGAACCTGCGAGACATTCACTGAAGCTCGACTAAATAGGCCTGTCACGGCTAGCTGATAACGCAAGCCACCACCATGTTCACCTTTATCACGTAACCACTCTACCTTTTCAAAGGCATTGGGCTTGCCCGCTTGAGTACTCATAGTAATTAACTGCTGAACAAATTGTTTCTGAATCTGAGTCAGTAGTACCATCACCTGTCGTGCTTTTTCTGAAGTTGCTGCAACGCGCATAAAAGTCCTGTTATATTAGTTAGCTCAACATTGCGGCGCTGGCCATTCATAAATAAATTTGTTCTACAGTTTAAATAATGCCAGCTGGATATGATGAGCCAGCATCTGCTCTTGTTTTAAGGTTTTGCGACTGAGCATCATCTGCGCCAAGGCATCTTGGCACTTTTTAGGAAGGGCAGATCTATCTTGTAGATAACGGATAGCAGATTGCTGATTAAACCATTCATTTTCTTCACCCTGTAATGCCATATTGATAACGCCGCTGTCTTGCGGTGTTAACCAATAATGAGCATCACAAGTTAGCGCTATTTGTATGCCCGCAGGATCTAAATCACTAAAACAGATTAACTGATTGGTTTCTCTAAAACGACGGAAAAACTGATAAGCACAACTTGTTTGCTGCTGCTTTTTAAAATCGCCACGATAAAGCCATAACGCACTACGCAGCGAAGCTGGAATCACTAACGCATGCAAGTTAGCCATAATGGTCAAATTTTCGACCAGCACAATCTGCGGATGTTCAACAGAAATGATTTCATCCGCTTTGAGATACATACCTAATGAAGTAAAAGGATTACCCTGAAATTGTTGCTTATTAAGTTGCATCGTCTGTAAGCTATTGAGCAAAATAAAATCTTGGCTGACTGTATAACTATTGGTTTTTTCATTACGCTGTACTTTTGCAGTCAATGCACGGCTTTGCGCCTCTGGGTAGAGATCGCGAAAAAGATGCAAACAATTTTCCAATTGCACCCGCTCAATCAGAGAAGCCCTATCTTTTTCCGTGAAATAGAGATAATTGCCGTCAATCAAGCCAAAACCATAATCATCATTTAAACGGCTTAATAAGCTCGACAGTTTTAACTTACCCTTGTGTAGGGTTCTAAATTTTGCTTGGCAGAAAATATAGAGTGCTTTATTCATGCTTACCTGTGCAAATTTTCTTTTGCTAGTGGCTTTCTTTTAAAACAATGCGCAGATCACTGTAACTGTAATTATCAGAAGTACCAGAGACAAGTATGCCTGCCATTTTGATATCTAAAGCGGCCTGCTGCTCAAGTGTCAATTTGCAATAACTGCTAAACACCAGTTCAATCCAAGCTTTAGGCTCGATTGTTTGTGCGCTTTGCGACCAGTTTTGCAACTCACTCTGCCAATAACCGATAGCCGAAATAGACTCACCTGTGGTAATGGCCAGTTCAAACAATAATTCTGTTTGCTCTCCAAAATAATCCGGTTCAACAACCACTCGCTCGATAGGCTTAATCTCAACAGTACCCACTTCACGCGGATTAATAGCGGTTGGTTTAGTTTGCTTACGCAATGATTGCACTAATGCGAACAGCGGCTCTTCTACCGCACTGTCTTTAATATCTACATAACATTTAAGCTTAAGCGGTGCGGCAAACTTTAACTTTTCATTTAAGCTGGGATCTTCAAACAGTGCATCGCTAATTTCAAATTCAGGATGTTTACGCAGATAACGCGCCATATTACGCAGTAGGCTGGCCTGTTTTTCATCACGGCGTAACCTAAATAAACTCAGGCGCATATTGTCGATAATAAAACGCAAGCGTGCCAACGTTTGATTAAACCAGTAGATAAAGCCACTTATTTTTCGAGTGAAATCAACGGGCGCAGCCCAATTTGTCCACTCATAACAGGCTTCGGGATCTATCTGCTGCAACTCGGTCAAAAGTTTTTGTGCATAATCTAGCGCTTTTTCGTTTTCGCGGACCTTAGCACTTAAGGTACTGACAAAACCAAACTGACTGGAGATAGCATAATGCATATTATCTAAACTGACATTGAGATTGTCTTTTGCTTCATAAAGAAGATCGTCTAATTGATCCAAGTAATATTCAGCATCTTCATGCTGATTGCTTTGCACCGATAGCTGAAAATCGTTAACCGTATCATCTAAGATATCGATCACTTTCCCCATATCGGTTAGTTGCCGATAGCTGCTCTGCTTACGCATCAAACGATTGAGCATACGTTTTAATTCAGCGGTTACACGGTAATCACCGGGCTCATCATCAGGCCGCAACAAACCTTTTTTCTGGAGTAAATTAAGTTTACCCGCATCGAGCTGATCGCCGGCAATCGAACCATATACATAAGCATCTGCTAACAACTGTCCATTGCTACCGATCTGTTTTAGTAATTCAGCAACATCGCCTACATCATATCCCGCCATTAAAAGAGCAACTCCTCTTGTTGCTGCTGATCATTTTCCGGCAGTTCAACACGTTCAGAATCGTTTAGAAACTCGATTAACAGATAGATAATATCAAAACGTGCGGTGCCATAATAACGGCTACTACCGATGTTTTTACGCACTAAATAGCCCATCTCTTCGAGCTTTTGAAATACAAAAACTAACTGCTCACGGGTTTCTAATTTATTGCTTTTAAAAGGTTTGATAGAGGTTAAGTGGCGCAAATGCTCACGTAAGGTTTGGTCATGTTCAAAGGGATCGAACAACTCGTTAATATTCACTACCGATTTTGCATGCAGAGGCAGATCCGTTTGACTGACCGTCAGTAACAGCTCTAAAAACTCAACTAATGGACGAAAACTACTGCGCACCTCGCTAAACAAAACGCTTAATTCCGCACTATTACTTTGATCAACTTGCTGAAAAGTACAGTAAAACGCATCGGCGCTGTCAAGGTAGGTTAAATTTCTGTCTAAATTCCCTAAAAAATCGTTTACACGTTGACTATTATCATTGGCTTGTAGATATTCATATTCGTCAGCAAACGCCGTTTCGCAGATAATAGCGCCGGTTAATAGTTTTTGTACAGTCTGTTTAAACATTATTCAACCTCCACAGTTTGCTGTGCACTGCTCTGTTGTTTACGTTGCGCTAATAACTCATCTAAACGTGATATCGGTATTTCCGCATGGTAAATTTTATTGTCTTTTAATTTGTAATGGCGATCGTAAAGCGAAAGGATATGGCGATCCGTTGACGGAGAAGCGGACAACATGGAGATATTATTTTCATTAAACATTTTCAATAACTGATCAATGTTTTCAGCCGCTAATTCACCTAATTCATCGACTGGTAAAATAATCACAGAAGGCGTATCACCAGACCCCCGTAACATTCCTAAAATACCCGCAAATAAAGATAACATGGCCAGATAAGAAAGCCCGGTTGAGCTTATTTTTTTCAACTGACGCGCATTTCTTGCGTGTTTTAACTGCCCATTCTCGGTAATAGTGAATTCGATATCAAAGAGATTATTATGCGCCAATACAAAGCCATCACTAGGCAGATAAGCAGAAAGCTTGTGCATCGCATAGATAAGTTCATCTGGAATTTCACCGGTCCCTTCACGTAAATCATCACGATGTAGCTCAAATAGTTTTGAGAATTGCTGTAGAGGCCCCCAATATTCAAGCTCTTCCTGTTTCATCACGGTATAAACGTTGATATCTGCCAGCGCTTCAAAATGCGCTAAGGCAGTGACGTTTGTTGAAAGCTGCTTACCAATAATTTTAATGCGTCGCCCAAAGTTTTCGATATGCTGATAGAACTCATTAATCATGTTGGCATTGACCGTCACCAACTGATAAGTGTTTTTTTGTTTCTGCTCTGCAGAGCTCAGGAGGTCGGCAATCGGGGTACGGTATTTAAAAAGGCTTCTCGCACCTTGATAATTATCATTGTCAGCCACCAGTTTAAGCCAGTTTTCAAAGAGTTCGCTGCCGGCATGATTTTTTCTAAAAGATTCATTAAAACGGTTAAGTTGCTCCGTTAAACGTTTTTCAACGTTCTTAAACTGCTTTAACCAATCAAAACAAAAACTGACGGCTAAATCCGCTTCATTATGAGGTTCGGTTTCACTGGTTAATGGTGCAATGCCACTCATTTCACACAAACGTTGGCTTTCACTTAACTGTATTAACAGATCATCACTATCACGTAATTGTGTGGTTAATTTTTTCAGTAGCGTTTGATTGACCGCAATTAACTGCCCTTTTTCAGCAAGTAAATCTTCAAGGTTATTTTCTAATCCCCGTTTTTTTATTTCTCTGTTTTGATTAAGCTCAACCAGTTTATCGCGATGCACATAACGCTCATTCATAAACTGCTGATATTCTCGCGCCTTGCGTGCCCAGACGGCACATTCACCTAAAGCAAGCTCAAGCGTTTTACGCTCACGACTGCGTTTATCTACTTCACCATCAGGGTCGAGATCGCTAAGCGCGCTATTTTTCTGTTTTTTATAATCACGTAAACGCGTAGTCGCGCTTTCTTCAATGGCAGCAAGCTGTGCTTCAAGTTGATCAAGTTGGCTATCACGATCCGACTCCACCACCATGCGTTGATCCAGCATTAAGGTGTTAAGTTCAAACTTTTGCGTTTGCTGTGATTCTGTAAAGGCTGCAATTTTTTTTGTTATCTGCTTTTTATCACTGTTTAAGACTTTAATCTGCATTTCAACAGCGAGGTTTGCCTCTTTTATCGCACGTTGTTTTTTATCAACAAGGTTCTGTTTTTGCACATTAAGTTGGCTTAGCTTTAATTCACTTTGCTTAAGGGTTTGCTTAACTTCACTAATAGTGATTTTTTGCGCTGCAATCTGTTTGCTAGCAGTAATAAGTTGCTGATCAAGATCGGCTATTTGCTCGCTTAGTATCAACCTCTTGCTATCTAAATGGCTTAATTTTTCACGTAACTCATTTTCATTAAGCTGCAAATCATTATCTTGCAGTTGCTGTAAATCCAATTGCAAACCATAGAAACTATCATTTTGCCCACCCCAACTAGGGTCTAAATCAGTGCGAGACATTTGTTCGCTAGATAATAAACGCCCTATATTATCTTTCCAATGGCAAGCTAACGGCTCATTGCTTAAGTAGTATTGCAGCGAACCGACTTCGGGCAGCAGCTGCAATTCCAGCGCCGCACACTGTTGTTTTAGCAGCGCTAAATTACGGTTATCTTGTTTATGCTTATCAAGCAGTTTTTCCCGCTGTTTTTCAAGTAACGCAAGATGTTCATTTTGCTCATTAGTTTTTTGTAAAATAAGCATCTGTGTTTCATGGGTTTGCGCTAAATTATGTTGATTGGCTTCAATCGCCATTAATAGTTCAGCATCTATGATCGGGTTTTGTTGCGCTAGACTGGCCTGAGCTAACTGATTATCAAGCGTTTGTTGCTGCATACTGAGTTTTAAATAGGTGCTGTTTAATAATTCATTCAACTGTCCAAGCTGTGCTTGGTAAGATTCACTGATCACATTAAGTTGCACATTCGCAGATTCTTTAATCGAGGCAGATTGTTCTCTATTAGCGGCCACATCAGTGACTTTTTGCAGCGTTAAGTCTTGTATTAACTTTTCAAATTTGCGCTGAATTTTATTGATATTGCCTTCAAAGGCTTCAATGACATCATTTACTTCATTAAGCTGCTGCTGAATGCGTGGCGCCTGATCCGCTTGTAGCTGAAAACTAGCGGCATCATTATCATCATAATTCAGTTTATCTTGATCAAGCAGATCAATGCGGCTCTGATCCGCCTCCATCAAGGCCAATATATTAGCCATTTCTTTACGTAAAGATTCGCCACCGATTTTTAATTCGGTTTCGAGTTCATCTAATGTTTTACGGGTGACCTCTTTGCTCTCTTTACGTGTCTCCTGTAATGTCTGTAATTTTTGCTGATGATTAATGATTTCAAAATGCAGATGCTGCAATTTAATGAGTAAGCTATCAAGATTATTAAAATCACTCTGCCATATTGAAATTTTTTCAGCTACTTTTTGGATGGCGCGGCTCGCCTGAATATCCGCTAACCAATGAGTAATATCCTCTTTATTAAGGCTTATCTGCTCTTTCTCTTCAATGCTATTTCGCGCCAGATGATCACTGGAAATCGCCACCAGCATACGTTTAACCGCATCGAAATCGAGATTCTTTTCGATAGTGCCATTAATTACTTTATCAATATGCGGCGTCGGCAAATCGCTAAATGCGAAACGACTTTGCAATTGTCGTACATCTTTCAGTTTGCGCCCACTGCGTAAATTTTGGATCACTTGTCGGTATTTATCGACACCTAAATAACTAGAGCAATAACAGCCTGCACTGCGATAAATACGCTCAATCTCCGCGACTGCTAATGGGTGCTTGTCTTCACCAATAAATGAACTGCTATTATAAGATCCATCAATCAATTTAAATTGCACACTACGGCCATCACTGCTTGCCAGCACCATACAAGTTTGTCCATAGGGACGTTGGTATTCATACACTAATAAACTTGAATCGCGTGGCAAATAATAATCGGCAAAATTCCTCGCTTGATCAACCTTACTGACAATATCACTCGGTCGCATGCCATAAAATAGCGGTAACAAACGCATTAAAGAAGTTTTGCCCGCACCGTTGGTGCCTTCAAGTTGAGTGTGCCCAGTTAAATCGAGTTCATTAACCTGACCTTTCCAGAAACTGTCGATAATAATAATTCGCAGTAGAGAATAGGCTTGCTGAACCATAGTAAATCCTTGTTTGAACGGTTTTTATACAAAAAGTAATAGAGAAATAGTGATCGCCACAATTTATAAGGAATGGCCTCTTTTGTCGATGCTTTTTAGGTAACTTTGTGGATTTAAGCGTAGCAATAACCGCTGCGAAAAATGAGTGTAACCGTTTAGCTTATGGATAATTTAATAAAGCAGCGCCACGCACACCACCAGCAGCACCGAATGTCGCCGATCGAAGAGTCGGCAGACGCATGCCCTTTAATAAATGTTCAGGTAAGCGAGCAGTTAATGCCGGCACTAATGCTTCAAAGTTTGATAAACCGCCTCCTAAAATAATAACATCGGGATCAAGTACTAATATAACGCAGCCTAATCCGGCTGCAAACAGATCCAAATAAATATCAACCACGTTTATTGCAGTTTTATCCCCTGCACGGTATTTATCCAAAATATCAGGTGATTTCAGCGGCATACCTGCATAGTGTTTATATAAATTAGCTAACCCGGTGCCGGAGATATAGGTCTCTAAGCACATCTTCCGCCCACAACCACAACTAAACTGAGGCAATTTCGGGTATTTTAGAAGCATGGTTGCGGGTATCGGGCAATGACCTATTTCCCCTGCAAACGCATTATATCCACGGTGAATAGCACCGTTAACAAAAATCGCAGCACCAACTCCCGTACCGAGGGTTATCCCCAGTACCGTAGCGAAACCGTCACCACTTCCGCCATGACACTCAGAGAGTAAGAAACAGTTAGCGTCGTTTTCTAGAGAGACATCTCGTCCTAAGGTTATTGTCAAATCATCCGCTAAGTGCCGCCCTTCAATGGCGGGAACATTGGCACAATGCAAACGTCTATCACATGGATTTACGGCCCCTGGGAATCCGATCCCTACCGTTCCCCGACAAGAAAATCGCAGATCCGCTTGTTTAACCCAGTCATTAATCAACACCATAAAATCGGTGTATTCATGGGGGGTCGGTTGCTGTTCCGAAAAAACACAAACTAACTGCTGATCAAATACCGAAAAAGCGATTTTTGTACCACCAATATCAAATCCGTATAGCAAAAAAATTCCTTAACCTAATGTTATCGTCAGGCTCAATTTATCTTATTATCCATTCTTTAAACAAGCCGCTAATAGATTAACAAAAAATGCCTCCCCTTTTTTGCGGCAGAATTCAATATTACGTTGTGGAATAGCATCCGGATCCGGGTGCATATCTAATACACGAGCCATACTGGCTTCTCTTATTAAATGCAAACAAGGGTAAGGTGAACGATTAGTATAATTAGCGGGATCGCTTTGTGGCTCGCCAGCAAAACAGTAATCAGGATGAAACGTTGCTAACTGATAAACACCTTCAAACCCCTGTTCAAATAACAGATCATTCGCCAAGTCCACTAAATCTAGAAAATCATCAAACGGAGCAAACCCATCGGGCAGAATAAACAAAGTTGTTTCTGTGTGTTGATTTTGGTCTAAATATTGACATTCTTTAATAAGCTCAAGCAATACATCAGCGACCTCTGTTTGCTCAACAACGGTATAACGAATAGAACCACGCTCAACCTCTTGACGTGCAAAAGGGCAGATATTGTACTTAACGATAACTTGCTTAACCCAGTTTTCAGTCTGCGTTATAATTTCATTGTCAGCGTTCATTTTTACCTTCATTTCGGTGCATACTTATTCATATTGTATATGATATTGGCATTGTATCAGGGGAAACCGTGAAGCGATGCAACGTTGAATTAAAAAGGTAAGAATCAGCACATTATACGTACTGTTAAGCGAGTTTGTTGGTTCTTGGTAAGTTCAAAAACAATTAACAACGAAAGAAAAGGAAGGTCAAGTTCCACACGTTTTGTTGAGTAAACTAGGCAACAAGCAATAAAACCACTGGCTGTTCATAACATTATAACTAAGAAAGTGATTATCCGTTAAGGCCGTATAAGAAGCAGTGAGAAAGAAGCGAAACCTAGTAACCAAGGTGATCGCTTCTCAATGAGGTAAGTGAAATATTTACTTAAAAGTGGATTACTATTATGCCGTTGTATTAATAATAGAATCGTCTTCTTCCAATCCAAATTTTTCTAGCACACTCGAATAGATAGCTTGTTTGTCTTGATCGGTAAGAGTTGAGGTATCAGTTGATGCAAGTCTTTCTTCCATCAAATCCGCTAAATAACTTACCATAGAACTTATTTCCACTTCGTTTTGTGCTGGCGGAGGTGGTGGTGGCGGTCTGCTTGCATCACTGTCATTATTAACTAAGTCACCAAGAGTTTGAGCATCAAAGCCAAGCGCTTCCATCGCATCGCCAAGCCCAGAACCAGGTTGAATTCCGGCCTCCGAAAATGTCTCAACGATGCTCAACGCATCAGATTCTGTTAAATTTTCTGGGTCAAAATCAGCTAATGTATCTGAAATCAATGTCTTCTGTTCATCATTCAAAACTTGCTCGGTGCGTTTTGAGGGCATCGAGATTGACATAGAAGAACTGGCTGAATTAATAGAACTAATCATATAATATCCTTATATTATGGCTTTGGTGGGCGAGGTGGTTTGTGACTGTTATATTCTTGACTACTAAGAACACCATCCCCGTCTGTATCAATATCCGAAAAAACGGTTTGATAATCACCAAAAGGGATTTCTTGTAAAGAAAACTCATCAAAATCAATTGTGCCATCAGCATTGGCATCAATTTCTGTAAAACTAGGACGAGGTGACTTTCCCTCCTTTGGTTGCCCCTTTTCTTTGGCACTTACTTGGATCGAAAATGCTAAACTTATCGTTACGGCAATCAACAAATTACTATTTATATTCATTTATTTCCCCTGTGGCTCAAGTATAAAATCACAATAACAATAGAATGTGCAAATAAGGTGCAAGAAATAAGGAAATACTCAGATTTGTTATGGTAAAACTAAACAATATCCAGTGCCATAAACTGATTGAATCAGATCCACTCCTTGGCTTATATCATCCAATTTTCTACGCAACTTTTTTATATGGCTATCAATGGTTCGATGATTAACGATACGATGGTCAGAATACATACTTTGCATAAGTTGCTCACGCGTAAATATCTGCCCTGGTTTATGCGCCAAAGGTTTCAATAGTTGAAACTCAACTGATGTTAGCGAGACTTCTTGCCCACAGAAACTAACGCTCAAGCGGAACTCATGTAATGTAAACGCCGTAATATTTGTTTCTATGGTCACCGTTCTTCTTAAAACGGCCTTCACTCTGGCCACCACTTCTCTTGGACTAAATGGTTTGCAGATATAATCATCAGCACCTAGTTCCAACCCTAATAGTCTATCAATTTCCTCAACTTTAGCGGTGATCATCAGTATCGGCACATTCGAAAACTGACGTATTTCTTTGCACAATTCGATGCCATCTTTACCGGGCAGCATTAGATCTAATAAAATAGCTTTGGGCTGATTCGCTTTCACCCATGCAATGACTTCATCACCATGATGGATTTGATACGGCTTATACTCAGTTAAGTTAAAGTAATCTGCTAGCAGATTTGCCAGTTTTATTTCATCTTCTACGATTAATATTGAATTAGACATACTACTTTCCTGTATTTATTTACTCAGTGGTAATTCAATGATAATAGCTAATCCACCTAAATTAGACTGCGCTGCACAAATTTTTCCTTGGTGTGCAGCCACAATGTGTGCGCAGATAGACAACCCAAGTCCGGATCCCCCAGTTTTACGATTTCGAGAGTTTTCAACACGGTATAAATACTCAAACAAATAAGGCAAATGTTGTTTTTCCACACCGACACCATCATCTTCCACTTTGACAATTACCATTGCTTGGATTGGGCGTCTATCTATTTCAAGGGATATTTTGACTCGTTTTGCTTGTGCATATTTAACACAGTTATTAATTAGATTATCAAATAACTGGCATAGTCTGATGCTATCTGCAAAAATATTAGCCTGTTTAGGCTCTATCATAAGTTCGAGTGTAATACCGGCATCTGCCAAATAACTTCTATATTTATGCGCTGCTGAATTAAGCCATAAAGATAAGTCTTCATTTACCTTTTGACAATGTATACCGCCTATATCCGCACTGGTTAATTGCTGAAGATCATTAATCAAAAAATGTAAATGTTTTACTTCATCATTAGCTGACGCTATATTTTTTTTATTTAACGGCCGAACATCGTCCAGCATGGCTTCCAGTTCGCCGCGTAATATAGTAACCGGTGTCCGCAATTCATGAGATATATTCGCCAACCACCGTTTCCGAGCCTTATTATTTTGATCCAGCGTTAAGGTTAATTCATTAACATCTCGACTTAGTTCACCTAGTTCATCATTGCTCTGTGAATCAAGAGACTGTTCATAATCACCTTGAGTCAATTTATGCGTAGCTTGGGTTATTTTTTTAATTGGGCCAACTAAATGCCGTGCAAGTATTTGTGCAAGCAAAGCCACCAACATCATGATAACTAAAGCGATAATCCATAAATAACTTCGCTGCTGTTCAATAAAATCTAACTCATAACCATTCGTAATTTCATTTCGTTTGGGTATTGCTAAAAACCCCACATTTTTATTATCGACAATAACGGCTGTTTTACTATATTTAATATCTTTGCGGTAATGCCCAACGATAAGGTTTTCCCTTGCATCCAATAAAGCATAATTAGCTTGATGTACTGGCGGAAAATTTTTCTCTCGAGCCCTATTTTCGTTCCTAATTTTATTATCTCCACCTTCAAAAAAATCATTTTCAGGCGGTGGAGGTGGCCTACCTAAATGGAATGGAGGAGGTCCTGGCATATAATTATTTTTTTTAAAATTTAAAAACACCAGTTGTTCAAATGCCCTTTGCTGCCCTTGCATTTCTGACCAGTTATTTTGTTTTTGATAATGTAGCCCAAGATCAGCCACTAAAGGTTTCATCGCTTCAACCTCTTTAGTATTTACATACTCAACCATGCCCCGGCCAATACTCCATTGTATTAATAGAACCAGTGCGGTTACAAGTAACAGGCTAAAACCAAACAAAATTACAAATAGTTTGCGATGAATTTTCATTACCATGGATCTCTTTAAAAATAAATAACTGTAAACTTTAATCGTATCCACTTGTGGGTCAAGAAATAACAAGCAAAAGTACTTAATAATACCCAGTGATGATACAGTGAAATTGTGCAAGAAACGTGCAATTCCCACAAATGACGCTATCGATTAGTTTGATAATGCACTCAAATAGTTATTCTGCGTGTAAATAGGCTCTTTATCTCTTTAGCGCATGTAAATCTGATTGACCTTTTACAACTGATTTTATAGTGATGACAAAATTAAACGACTTACTTGTAGTTCCCTACTTGTGACTCGTCTTATTGCCTGTCATAATTTGCCCTTGCTCGCCCGCTCATATAGCGGCTCATACAATAGGATTGACATGGTTCTTTTTTCTCAAGAAATTTATACACTAATTAATGACGCTCTCACTGAATTAACTGCATCACAAGCATCAGGACGGACACCACACAACCCCCTCAGTGAAGCCCATTATTTAGGCGCCTGGGTAACCAATGCGATGAAAAAGAAACGGTTTGACGCAATTGTATTAGCAACCTTAAAGGGCTGGCAAAGACAAGCACGCAGTTTCGGCAAAGACGCAGGATTAAAAGAGCAATTTCTTTTCTTACAAAACTGTTATAACCAAGTGTTAGATGTAGATAAACAGGTTCAGCCAGTTCATCTTGCACAGCTTAAGCAGCTTTTTACTATTCTTTCAGATAAGCAATGGATGGTAACCACAGACCTTGAAGTAGGTGAAAAACTGAATCGCCATAGTGGTGGAAAAGAGTCATTAATTGTATGCGCACAGCAACTAAGCAATCACTTTGATGAGCAAGGTATTTTAATCAAACCACTGTCCTTATATGTTAGAGGTAATCAGCAAACTATTGTTGATCTTGCATTTACCCAAGATCTACTCTTATATAAAATAACGGATTATAAATCTAAGGTTAAGTACCACGGTGAATTTATCGTTTATCCTAATAATGATGGGACTTCGCTACCAGAATTTCCGCTTATAGCAGATGAAGAAACAGCAGATTAATTTAACCTTGTTAAAATAGCGTTATTAAATAATTAACTCTCATTCGGATAAGCAAATTGACACAGTGCAACTAATCCCAAGTGAAGGTTAATTATTAAATTGCAGCCCTTGTATTTTTTTTTAAGCTTAAGTACTGATTTAGAATAGCATGAGCATCGACACTTGAATTTTGAGTACTACGTTGATAATGCTGAATTGTTTTATCCAGATATTTTCGATGCATTGGATTGTTAAAATCCCACATTACACTTCCAACAGACGAAAGTGCTTTTAAGCTTTGCCGAGAGACATGCAGCAGCTCATAAAAACGCTTATTTTCTGCCACCAGTGATTCATTAATCAACCCCAGTTGATGAGCAATTAAAAACTGCCGCACTTTATAATTATGATGCACGGGGCACAAAACAAATTCTATCTGGTCGCTTGTACAAAGCGGCAACAACGCCCGCATAATCTCAATCAGTAACTCACCGCCAATACCCGCTATGATAATAAGGTGCTTATCTGTTTGCGCTAGCTGTTTAAGCGGCAATTCCGCCGCATCGAGGCAGTGTACCTGCCATGCTTGCTGACTTCCCTGCCAATGATTTTGCAGTTTTCCCTCTATATCGGTCATTAAGTCCGGCACAATATCAACAAAATGGACAGTCTCTGCGACTTGTGCGTTTAGTAAGCTAAAACCTAATAATCCATGATCGCAGCAGCAATCCCATATATGATCATAGTGCTTGGTTATCATCTGCTCAATTTGCTGCAACCGACGGCCTGTTTTTAGGTTTGTATTTGTCAATGTTTAACTCTTCTCTTTTACTTTCAGCTAGTTTTTTTATAAGCGCATTGTTAAAGCAACCCGTTTTCTGTTTAGGTCTAGTTCAAGCACTTTCACTTCAACTATTTGACCAGCCTTAACCACTTGTAATGGATCAGAGACAAATTTATCCGCCAATTGTGAAATATGCACTAACCCGTCTTGGTGGACACCAATATCCACAAAGGCACCAAAACTAGTGACATTAGAGATCACGCCTTGTAATACCATATCAAGCTTTAAATCAGTGAGTTTATTAACCCCTTTGGCATAACTCACGGTTTTGAACTGAGGACGCGGATCTCGGCTAGGCTTGCCTACTTCATTAATAATATCGTGGATCGCTATAGCGCCAAATTCGTGATTAACCAGCCTCTCAACATCTACTTTATTTAATATATCAACATTATTAAGCAGTTGTTTGACCCCCCTATTTTGCTGCGTAGCTATTTCATTAACCAAATTGTACGCTTCCGGATGCACTGAGGAGTTATCAAGTGGATGGTCTCCATCAATAATACGTAGGAAACCAGCCGCTTGCTGAAAAGCTTTGGCGCCGAGACGCGGCACTTTTTTTAATGTCTGGCGTGACCTAAAAACCCCATAAGTATCGCGGTAATCAACGATGTTCTGAGCAATCGTTGTATTTAATCCGGCAATAAAACTAAGCAATGATACCGAGGCACTATTAAGATCAACCCCCACCGCGTTAACACAATCCTCAACCACAGCTTGCAGCCGTTTACTTAATAAACTTTGGTTGAGATCATGTTGATAGAGCCCGACACCGATCGCTTTGGCATCTATTTTGACTAATTCAGCCAAGGGATCTTGTAGACGGCGTGCAATAGAAACCGCTCCACGTATTGATACATCTAGCTGAGGAAATTCCAATGATGCAAGTTCAGAGGCAGAGTAAACAGAAGCCCCCGCTTCACTAACAATCAGCTGTGTGACTTTGGCTGTTTGTTTACTCAAGGTTTCTCGAACAAAACTGTCGGTTTCTCGCGAAGCAGTACCATTACCAATAGCGATTAAGTCGACTTTATATTTTTCTATTAATTGCAGTAATAACCGCTCAGACGGGGCGCTTTTAAAAACAGGTGCGTGTGGGTAAATAGTTGCATAATCGAGTAATTTTCCCGTTTCATCAACTACCGCCACTTTACAGCCACTTCGAAAGCCAGGATCAAGCCCTAATACAACTTTACGCCCAGCAGGTGCCGCCATTAATAGGTCTTTTAGATTTCCAGCAAAAACCTCAATTGCGCTGTCATAAGCATTCTCTTTTAAAGCCGAGATTAACTGTGTTTCTAATAAACCCGATAATTTACTTTTCCAGCTTTTTTTAATCACCAGTGCCCGCCAGCTATCCAGTGGCACACTTTGTAATGAAAAACCTAAATGGTTGGCAATTAATACTTCGCAGTAGGATTGTTTATTGGCTTTATCTTGCTTGGGATCAGTTTCTAGTTTTAGCTTTAAGAAACCTTCGCTTTTACCGCGTAAAAGCGCTAATAAACGATGTGATGCTATTTTATTTAGGCGTTCACTATAATCAAAATAATCTTTAAATTTACTACCCGTCTGCTCTGCACCTTTAACAACTTGGCTGGTAAGCAACGCATTACCCAACAAATATTTTCGTAGTTTTTCTAGTAATGCACTATCGTGGCTAATACGCTCAACCAGTATCTCTAGTGCGCCATCTAATACCATTTTGATATCATCAAAACCTTTGTGACGGTTAATATACCGCCCTGCAAGGATCATTTTATCGGCGTCAGCCTGATACCATAACTTATCTGCAAGCGGGCCAATACCCGCTTCAAGCGCCAAGGTACCTTTGCTAATACGTTTGCTTTTGAAAGGCAGATATAAAAGTTCAAGTTCATTCTTACTTTCACAAGTCTCTATTTGCTTTCGCAGTTGGCTAGATAATTTATCTTGCTCGGTCAATGCTTTTAAAATGGCCACACGGCGAACAGCTAATTCACGCAGATAAATTAAGCGGGTTTCCAACAAACGAAGCTGGTTATCATCGAGGCCAGAAGTTGCCTCTTTACGGTAGCGCGCAATAAATGGCACCGTATTACCGTCATCATAAAGTAAAATGAACGCATCAACCTGTTGCTTGCTGATCGATAATTCAGTGGCGAGTTTTGCTTTAATTTGCGTTAAATTTACACTCATAATTTTTCACTACTTGTTTTATTGTTTCAGTTCAACATACTTATCCCCATGTTACTTAAAGATGCAAAATCAGCAAGCCAAATTACACTTAGATACAAGGCATTAAATTACAATATAATGGTTTTATATTGAGACTTTATAACGATGCAAATAAGGGGGCAGTATGCTTTTTTCTGTGGGAGCTTCGCCAGAAACAACACATGCAGCCTTAGACACGAAGCAGATAATATCCTCACTGCATTATAAAAGCGGATATCGATATTTTACTTTCGAGCAAGTATATCGCGCTATGGTGTATGACAGCGTAAAAATAGCCAACTGGGTATAATAAGAAATCACAGCAAGGAGTCACCTTCGTTATTTTAAAAATGGCGCGTTACTGTTGTACATTCCACTTCGCGTGAGATTCAATAGTTAATATTTTAATATCAGGATGATCGGATAAGTTGATGATTTTACGGGGTACATAACAGCGTTTTTTGCTATTGAGGATTAATTCGACTTGAGGTTTAAGCATATTGCCATCGATCTCAACTACCTTGGCCAAATAATCGTTACTTAACAAAACCAAACTTCCCACTGGATAGATACCCACGGATTGAATAAATTTATTGACCAACTCAGGATTAAAGTGGCTGCCGCGCCATTTTAGCATTAATCTCAACACTTCTGATGGCTCGCTCCCTTTGTGATAACAGCGATCCGCTGTTAGTGCATCATAGACATCAACAATAGCCGCCATTTGCCCATAAAGACTAATTTGCTCGCCTTTTAAACCCAAAGGATAACCCTTGCCATCAAACTTTTCATGGTGCTGTGCAACAATTTCCATTGCTATTTTAGAAAACCCTTGGCTTTTCTCTAAAATAATACGGCTGCCAACAACATGCTTTTTCATCACTACAAATTCTTGCTCAGTTAATTTCCCGGGTTTATTGAGAATATGGCTGGGCGTGAGTGTTTTACCTATATCATGAAGCAAACCGCCCATACCAACCTGTTTAATCACAGTAAGCGATAATCCCATGCTTTTAGCAAAAACCATCATTAACACAGAGAAGCCAACGGAGTGCTCAAAAGTATATTTATCCATTAAACGGATACGTGACAACCCTAATAAAGCATTCGGGTTACGCAAAATGGACACACTCATTTTGTTGATCACCGGTGTCACTTTTTCTAATTCAACATGTTGCCCCATTTTTACGTTAGCCATCATTTCAGTAATAAATTGTCCCGCTTCTGCATAAGCGACTCTTGCTCGGCCAAGCTCTTGCTGCGCAGTTATTTTTTTAGATAACGCCGCACTTAACACGTTCTCAAAAGGAACTTGCTGTGTTTTTAGTTCTTCAATAAAAACATCATCGCCTTTCTCGGTGTCAATTTCGACCACCTTTACACCTGCGGCAATAATTCTGCGAATAGCCGTTTCATTGTCTACTTTAAAACGGTTAAGTGTAAAAGGATGGTCCAACCAACCACAGTTTAAGTCGTTGATATACATCCCTTTACATAATTGTGTTACCTTTATTTTTTTTAACATAATGTCATCATGGTTGCTTTCATTATCATACTGATAATACCATTATTGCTAATGGGGTTGCATTTTATGAAAATTTATCGGCCAAAGTACTGATTGATAAGGCTCTCGAGATTATCAGCAAGTTGCTCTTCAAAATCATCTAAATTTTGGCCAAAGATGGTTAAGTATTGCTCCGCCTTACTTCGAGGTAATTTTTTTGATAGTATATAAAATTCCATCTCTGTTAAGGTTTTATCTAATCGGGGCTCAATTGACCAAATGATGTTCGTACTCGCACAGGCTTGTAATTGTTGTTGTGCAAACTCACAAAACTCCTTTATATAATCGCTGCCATTAGGCCCCAAAGAGCCAGGCTCCATACGGAATTTCACCAACAATTTTTTACTTTCAGCAAGCCCTCCATCTAGTGTCATTTATTGTCCTTTTAACTTATTAATACCAATATATAACAATAAGATAATACAAAAGAGAATCTAAAAGTAACAAAAATTTCACGGAAACAACGATTGACTCAAGTTAAACGGATAAAACGGCGAAATAAAAATAGCGAGGGAATCGTTTTAACTACAGCAACTGCAAAGTCGCCTCTTACATGTCCACATGAGACGTCCAGAGAGATGCTTTCGGGCACCAATATAAGGCACTGCATGAGGTATTGCGAGTGATTAACGGTGGTAATCCTCTATCTGCAGATGTCAATGCAGGCATTTAGCATCTTTAATAGCACTTCCCTTATGAAATGCGGCAGCGCAATACTGGTTTCTAGCAGAGTCCCACAGGGCAGTAAAATTACGCATAACTTGATAAGTTTAGAGCGCATTTTCCGAACTAATTAACGCAACGCAACTTAACTTAATCAGTAACCGCGAACTAATTTAATGCAGCAATCAATTCTTTTACATTTTTCAATGGATGAATCGACTGATCGGCTTTTACAAATTGCTGCATCGACTTATGATAAGCAACCGCGGGAATATAAATCTGCTTTTTACCATGGCTTAACGCCTCACGCACACGCGGTACAATTTGCGGTATTTGCCGTAATTCCCCAGTCAGTGCCAATTCGCCAATAAATACCGAATCTTCCGGCAGCGGTTTGGAGTTAATGGAGCTGAGCAATGCCGCTGTCACAGCCATATCCGTCGATGTTTCTGAATCGGACATTTTCAGTCCGCCAACTAAACTGATATTAATATCGTAATAGGTGGGGATACCGCCATGCTTTTTTAATACTGCAGTTATAAGTGATAAACGGCTATAGGAAACCCCGATACAGTTGCGAATAGATTTTTCACCTTCCACTTCGGTTGCTAAGGCTTGAATCTCAATAAGCAGATTTCGAGCACCGTCTTTGATCACTGAAATAGCCGAGCCTTCAAAGTGCTCTTCACTACCAGATAGAAAAAGTCGGCTCGGATTATCCACAGAGCGCATCCCTTTTTCAGTCATCTGAAAAATGCCGACTTGCTCGGTATCACCAAAGCGGTTCTTATCAGCACGTAATATTCTCACTGACGCATCATTTACTTCAATATGAATCGCGGTATCAATAATATGCTTTAATGTTTGTGGCCCAGCCATTTGCGAGTTTTTATTGACCTGACCAACCAGAATTAAGGTAATTCCGTGCTGCTTACATAATCTATTTAATATTTTCGCACAGGTCTTTACTTGTGTGACGCCACCCGCAGAACCGTCAACAGAGCTTGATTCAAATGCTTGAATGGAATCGGCAATTAAAAATTTAATATTATTAGTGATGCACTGATCAACGATATCTTCAACGCTATCCGTATCGGATAATAAAAAGTTAGCTTCATTAAAGTTCAGTTTTAAACGTTCAATGCCACGTTTAGCCCATTGGCTTAAGCTTTCTTCTGCAGTCACGTAGAGAGTTGGCATGGCATGTGACATTACCTCGGCAACCTTCGTCAACAAGGTCGTTTTACCAGAGCCGGGATCACCACTGATAAGCACGACTGAGCCAAGCGTTATACCACCTCCGAGGACACGGTCAAGCTCCGTCAACCCGGTTGTTACACGAGCCGCATTTTCAACTTGAACAGCAGAAATTCGCTGTACACCACTGCTTAATACGCCCGCATAACCACTGTCTTTATTACGATTTATGGCTGCATTAACAGATTTAGAGGTACTCGATGCTTCCCTAAATTCAGTAATGCTATTCCACGCTTTGCATTCCCCACACTGCCCCTGCCATTTACTATAATCAGCACCACAGTCACTACAGAGATATGATATTTTTGTTTTCACTTTGGCCATGAATCTATCCTGAAATTTATTTTAGTGACGACCCAAATTTTACGATAAATATAAGCTTTTTAAATATCGACATTAATTTTCCCATTAAAGGCTTTGATTGCATCCGCTGCATCAGCAAAGCTATGCCCTCTGGAAATCAATAGACGCAGCGCTTTATCCTGTGCTTTGCGTTCTACAATTGCCGTTTTAAATTTACGAAATAGCAGCGTAATCGCTTCATTCAAACCGTCACAATCCTCTTCAATATATTTCTCATTATGCACTTCAATGGCTTTAAATATATCATCAAACGAATGCCCTTTCCCCTGCAGAAAAGCCATCGCTTTTTGCTTCATACTTTGGTTTGCAATGCGTTTACGATATTTACCCGCTAAAAGTGTCACTGCAGCGGTAATATAATCACATTGATCATCAGTAAAATAATCGTCTATATTATTAGCATCAATCCCTTTTCGCTGTAAATCACGTTTAATACGGGTAGCCCCCCAGCCTCTATTTTGCGATGCACGAATAAAGTTATCTAGAAATCGGCTATCATTTAAATAGTTATTAGCAAGACACTCACCTATAACTCTTTCAATCCAATCCTGATTATTACTTTTTCGAGCAATTTTTTCACGTAACTCTTTTTCGCTATGATCACGGCGTCCCAAATGCCAAAGAGCCGACCTGCGCACGCCGTCTATATCTTTTGCTGCCTGTATGGGTTTATTAAATGACATATTTCTCCAACGCCCATCAACTGTTTAAATAGACAGTTAAATTGTAACCCTAAACAATATTAAAGCAAACTGAAATCGGACAATTGTTTTCGCGCTGAGAACATGATTCTTAGCAATCAATAAAATTGTGATAGAAGGTTACTTTCAACATATTAAGCTGCTTAGAATGTTATTCTCGGCAGTTTTTTAATTAAAAAGTAAGATAATTTATCCCTTTTCAATTAGTTTATAAAATAGCTTTATATCTGCGATTAAGAGTTAACAGGGATATTTTTTCACGATAACGTCAAGATTAGAACTTTCTTAATCAGCGAGCTAATAATACAAGTTGCCACTTTAATGAATCACATTAGCCGTCCATCATTTATTCTCTGAATGGGTAAAGTTAATGATTATATTAGAGTTACATTCGACCTTTGCTCATCAGAATAATAAGAATAAATAACATGGTAAATAAGCAATCACTTTCAACTAATATGCTACGCTTATCGACTGATAACAAGCAGTTATTACTCATGATGAAAGCCGTTAATAATGAAGTGACAGCGGATAATTTGTTCGCCGTTTTCCAGCAGTCTGATTATGCCAATCTAAAGCTCAACCTCACGGGGATCAAAGAAGCCGTTCAAAACTTTCAAGACATGGCGCATGAGAGTGAGCAAACAGCGGAACTTAAATCAATTGCCATCGCTGATAGATTAGATGCACAGTTAAGCATCGAATTTGATCCGCTTAAAATGGTTGCTAAAGCGAAAATAATCTCCGCTTATGGAGGATTAGCGATCACCTCTGAACAATTACAAACGGCGATGGCGAAACTAAAAATAAGCCAAGGAATAAATGGTAAGGCATTAACATTACTACTCGAAAAATCACAACAAGCAAAACCCGGCGCCATCTACCAAGCAACTATAGCGAAAGGAAAGCAGCCAGTTAATGGAAAGGATGCAATTTTTAAACGGTTAGTTGAAACCCCTAGAGAACGGTTGTTAAAACCTCAAGAAAAAGAAGATGGTCGTGTCGATATGCGTAATCTGGGAAAATTAATTACCGTCGATCCTGGTAGTGAACTAATGCGGAAAATTCCCTATAGCGAAGGTTCTTCAGGAATAGATGTGACCGGTAAAATCGTTAAGCATACCCCAGGAAAAGACTTTTCTCTAGAAGCCGGCGTCAATACCGAACTTTGTGCCACAGATCCAAATCTGCTTATTGCCAGCATTTCAGGTATCCCCAAGGCATTGAACAACAGCATGCTAGTAGATGATGTCTTGTTAGTAAAAAGTGTTGATGTCAGTTACGGAAATATTAATTATAAAGGCTGCGTTGTTATTGAAGGTGATATTTGTGATGGTATGAAAGTATCCGCGACGGGAGACATTAGCGTGTCCGGTTTTATTGACTCAGCACAGGTTAATTGTGGCGGTGATTTAATTGTTGGAAAAGGGATTTTAGGTCATAAAGTAGAGTTCGGCAGTCAAGATTTCTCTTGTGAGATCAATTGCCAAGGCGCTGTCATTGCAAATTTCAGTCAATACTCAAAAATCAATGCGGGACTAGATGTGAATATCCAGACACAATTATTACACTGTCACGTGATTTCTGGAGGGGGCATTAATGTTCAAGATGAGGCGGGCATAAAAGGGACTATATTAGGTGGTTTCTTATCTAGCAATAAAGGGGTGAATACTGTCACGCTAGGGGCAAGTGCCGGCAGCAAAACAGTAATTGATCTTGTCGGTTTCTATCCGAAACTAATGGACAGTAAAAAGCAACTTAATAACACGCTTATTCAAGAGCAAGAAAAATTACAAAGTCTCATTGTTGCGCAACGAAAAATTGATCAACTACCCCTTTCCGAGAAAAAGCAGGTTTTAGATGCTCGCTTAATGCTTACCAAGGAAGAGGTGAAAAAACAGCTGCTCATTCTCAAAAGTGAGCAGGAAAAAAATCTCGTTGAGTTACAGCTATATTTCGAGAATGCCAAAGTTATTACTCAAAAGGGGTTATATAGTGATGTTGCAATCTCTATCGGCCGTGATAGCTTTCGTGCAGCCCGCTCTTATGGTCCGACAAAAGTCAGTGTGAAAAACAACAAATTATTAGCTGAGCCTTACCTAAAATAAATTGTTGTTAACTTATCAACCCTTCTGCAATTGTCTGCAAATAAAATGTAATTGTTTAAGCTGCTTTTTACGTTCACTAGCGGGTAAAGTCATATCATATTTTAAGCTATTGTATTTGCAAACAAAATTTTCAAACTGTGCGGCAGGCAGATTAGACTGTAAACTGACTTGTTTGCAAAACTCGGTGATAGTTTGTCCTTTCCTACGAAATACTCCTTTTTTTGAGTAATAACGCTGTAATTGCAGATAGCACTTATCGGCAACACTTAAATTATCTCTAGCCCAAGGTTTAAATATCAGTAAAACAAGAATAATAAACGCCAGGCAGAGCATCATTAATCCCGCATAAAGCAAGTTTAACCATTGCAGCTCACCAAACCAAGACTGCAGCAAACGTAGCTGTTTGTGATTATCATAATTAATAACCCAAGTTGCCCATAAATAATCTACCTGCGCCAGTTTTGTTCGTAGTTGATTTAGCAGCTCAACATTTCGCCACCTCTGCAACGATAAATACTCATCTGCTAAAAATTCATTACTGTCTGATAAGCTTTGTTGTAACCCCAATTCAACACGTTCAGGGGCAACATATGCTGTCGGGTCTACCCTAAGCCAGCGATCTTCTTGCCAAATTTCAACCCATGCATGTGCATCATACTGGCGAATCGACATGAAATTATCTTCAGCTTGCCACTCTCCCCCCAGATACCCCGTCACCATACGTGCAGGTACGCCTAAACGGCGTGCAACATAAAGATAAGCACTGGCGTAATGCACACAAAATCCAGCTTGTGTTGCAAAGATAAAATCATCAACTTGGTCAATACCCAGTGGTGGGGGGTTGAGTGTGTAACGAAAATTGTCTGTTGCAAACTTATTAAGCAGTTGCTTAAGAATCTGCTGCTTATTAAGCCCCTCTTTTAGGTTGACGTCGATCCAGTTCTGGGTTTTAAGATTCCCTTTTAATGGCGTATTGGTCAGTTGCTTTGTTTCTATTTTCGTTAGCGGTTGTGGATTAACCTGGTGATATAAATTAACACTAAAAAGCGCTCTTTTAACCACCGGGTCGACTGTCCGCAATGCATAATCGCTTAAGCTAACAGTGTGTAAACTTTGCTCTGCATAATCCAAAGCTGGAATCCAGTAATTATAGTGAGGCTCAACAATGACATCATAATTACTTTTTGGGGAGCTGAGTATTAAGGGCTTTCCTTGCCCTTGCTTAGCGGCTCGCTCCTGATCTTTCTTGGCGCTACTTTGTGACCAAGTTTGCCCGTCAAACGCGTCTAATATCATCACTCGCCAATAACGTTCACTTTCAATTACCGGTTGCTGTGAAAATGAAGCTCGAAAGGCTAATTCACTAGAGCGACTTAACTGTGCAATTTCGCCCGGACTCACTCGATCACTTAAGCCCGTCGTAGCATGTTTTTGTAACGGCATTTTCCATAATGTGGGAAAACGAGGAATTACAACAAACAGTACCAGAGCGAGTGGTAAACTGATTAAGCTACTTTTAAGTAATAATTTAATAAAGCGGCTGCGAATTAAGCTTGATCCATGAATGCTTAGCAGTATAGCTAATAATAATAGGATGAGAAAAACACCAACAATCGCCATCAAAATCGAGAAATTAAAAATAAAAAATAGAGCGATTAATACAACACCTGTATTTACAAAGAAATGTACATCGCGAATAGATTTCAGTTCCAAAAACTTCAAGCTAAAACCGAGCATAATGAGATGCAACATCACATTAAAGATACCCTGCTGATAAACCAGTAAAATAATCACTATGCTGCTGAGTATTGCAGTCAAACTCAAAAGTAACGTTGACATCAAGCGTAAACGGCCATAAAAATTAAGTACACGATAACTAGCGCACAGCAGACCAAAAATAATTAAAGCGGGATTTAGGTGATCAAATAACGCCGTCACCACGCCAATATAGGTAATGATAATAAGCGATAAACTGAAGCGATTAAGAAACTCTTTCATTCTCTTAACCCATACAGAGCCAACGCTTTTAAACACCGCGTTTTATGTTGTAAACCGTGTTCAGCGACAAACGTTGTAGCACCAAGTTTTAAGGTATAACTAAGATGCCGCTTATCTAGTTCTATTATCTGGTAGCTAAGTAAACTGAGTTTTTTTTCTAAATCTAAATTTCCATATAAGGCCAAATCTAAGAGTACATCACCACCTTGATCTTGTTCAAATTGCTTACTAAACCACCCCCTACCTTGTGCCAACTGTTTCCATGCCACGGATTTTAAAGACTCACCCGCTTGATAATTTTTCAGCATAGAAAATTGATCAACACCAAGCGCTGTATTTGTTATACCTTGAGTGCTTTGCCGTGTGGATAAACTAACAAGCGGTTGCTTATTTTTCTGAGGCTGAGGGTACAATAAAGCGCGCAAGTCAAAATCAAGAAACGTCCACACCGTAAATAAACCAAAAGGAAATGTTGATGCTATGGTGACTCTCCCCGGATTAAACCAACCTCTTTTTTTGGATAATCCATAAACTAGCACTTGTTCTTCACTTATTAACGATTGCAGCCCTGAACTTTTTTTCTGAAAATAGATACTCATCTCCTGACCAAGATTGCTTTTTTTCGCCATACGCAAACAGAAAACGCAATCAGAGCCAGCAAATTGAGGGGTAACCGGAGTTGCAGTCAGGGTTATATGTGCAATATTTTGATAACTTAGAAATAAACAAGTGACCATAAAACTGCACAGAAAAAACAGCACAAACAAAATCAAATTATTTTGGTAGTTAGTGCCCAGCAAAAACAAAATAAAACAGAGCAATAAAAAATGCCGACCAAACTTAGAGGGGAAAATAAAGATATTGCGATGATTTAAAATAAAACTGTTTTGCGCAGGCATGCGCGCAGTTAACCAACGCTGGAAACGTCGATCAATTAGTCTTTTTAACGGCGCGGTAAGTTTGCAATATATTTTCATCAATTAACCAAGCGGATCAACACTGTCGAGTAATGTTTGACTAAGCGCTTTATTCCCTTGCTTATAGCCATCCTGCCCTGCTAAACGGTGATCTGTCACGGCAACAAAGACAGCCTGAATATCTTCAGGAATGAGATAATCTCTTTGCTCAATGAACGCCATCGCTTTGGCTGCTTGCAGTAATATTTTACTGCAGCGAGGTGATAGTGGGTTAGCTGAAATACCGCTATAACGACTTTCATGGATTAGGCGTAAAAGATAATTTAACACCGACTCATTAGCTTGAATTCTATCGACAGCAGCTTGCATCATCAACAGCTCTTCAATATTTATAATAGCTTCAATTCGGCGTTTGTTAGATGCAAAAATAGGTCCTTTTAGCATCTGTAATTCAGCCTCCATATTAGGAAAGCCAAGTTCAATGCGCATCATAAATCGGTCTAATTGAGACTCGGGTAAAGGAAAAGTGCCCGCTTGATCTAAAGGGTTTTGTGTGGCGATCACAAAAAAGGGTGTTGGCAATAGATGGGTTTCACTGTCCAATGATATCTGTCTTTCTTCCATCGCCTCTAACAATGCGCTTTGTGTTTTAGGACTGGCACGATTTATTTCATCTGCTAATAATACCTGACAAAAAATGGGCCCCTTATGAAACTTAAATTGCTGCTTACTGCTATCAAATATGGATACACCGAGAATATCTGCGGGTAACATATCACTGGTAAATTGCACACGTTGGTAATCAAGGCCAAGTGTTTTTGCTAAAGCCGATGCAAGCGTTGTTTTTCCCATACCAGGTAGATCTTCAATTAACAGATGCCCATCCGCAAGCAAACAAACCAACGCTAATTTAGTCTGCTCTTCCTTTCCCAATAAAACACTATTCAATTGTTTAAAAATTTCAGCTATTTTATTGTGCATTAATACCTTTACCTTGTTTAACTATCGAACGAATATTGATTATAGCGGACAATTTATCATCAAGTTCAATATTTATTAATTCCGCACTAGCGTACAGACACATTTACAAGGTAAAATTCTAACCAATATTTTTAATCCATAACAATGCTATATCTTAGTAATGTTATGACCAACAAAAGAGTCTAATTAGATGGGAAGAGCATATCAAAACCGCAAAGAGTCTATGGCGAAAACTGCGGGCGCTAAAACTAAAGTTTATTCGAAGTATGGTAAAGAGATTTACGTTTGTGCTAAGAGTGGTGGTTTCGACCCCGATGGGAACCTCTCTTTACGTCGTTTAATTGATGGAGCAAAAAAAGATCAAGTACCTACACACGTAATTGAACGTGCAATCGAAAAAGCCAAAGGCGGCGGCGGTGAAGATTATGAACGCGCCACTTATGAAGGTTTTGGCCCTGGTGGCTGCTCAGTTATTGTTGACTGTCTAACCGACAATAATAAACGTACTTGGACCGATGTGCGTAACTGTTTTATGAAAACAGGCGCTAAAATTGGTTCTCAGGGTACCGTTGCCCACATGTTTGAGCATCAAGCTGTATTTGTATTTAAAGGCTCAGATGAAGAAGATGTTTTAGAAACATTAATCATGGCTGACGTTGATGTGACTGATGTTGAAAGTGAAGAAGGCAATATCACCGTATTTTGCCCACACACTGAGTTTTATAAAGCAAAAACGGCACTCACTGATGCTAATCCAGATCTTGAACTCGATGTTGAAGAGATCACCTTTGTAGCGCAAACCGATACTGATATAGCCGCTGAACATGTCGAAAAATTCGAAAAATTTATTGAGATGTTAGAAGACAGTGATGATGTGCAAAACATTTACCACAATGCAGTATTACCTGATTAAATAGTTACCACTTTGTGAGTGCAATGAGACATGAAAACCACATTATCTAATGTGGTTTTTTTATGCCTGTAAAACTATTTAACCTCAGTTCTGGATAATGGAAGCGAAATAAGATTAAATATCAACAAGTTAAAAAACATATTATACAGTGCTGTTAGTTTTGCGTAGTTCAAGGCGAATCATCGCAGCAATAACTGGTTATTGGCAGATGATTTAACGCAGAAATACGCGTAAATAACGGTACTGTATCGTTTAGCTTATCCAGAATTGAGGTTATTTAACAACAATATCAGCCACTGTCATATTGAGGCCCACAAACAGTTGCTCAAAAAATTTAATTAATATTGATACTCATAAGCACCAATATCAAAGGCACCATCAACAGCCCTACGATTTCCTTCTAAGTCATCTGTTAATTGGTCACTCAAATTCAGACCAGCATCAATTGCAACTGAGTCAGAAAAGAGGCGGTAGCCATTTGCAGAATCGACTCCGGCGTTATCTGTAAATATATTCCCCTTTCCAGATGTTTCAGAAAGACATGCAGGTAATATACTGTTTGTTAATGACAATCCGTTTAAAACATTGTCGCAGTATGACGCATCCGCATTTATTATAAGATTATTACTACCATTTGCAGTGTTAACGGCAAAAGAGACAAGGGACGATAAATTAACAATAGTATTATTTATTAAATTAAGAGAACCGTATTCACCACTTTCAATATCATAAGAACTTTGCCAAAGTTTACAATTTGAAAGGGGCGGAGCTACAAACAAATTATTAGCAACAAATGCCCTGCCTGCTGACTTAAGCAGATAACTTGAACCGTATGTCTCATTTTGACTCACTTCATTTGCGATGAAGTGTAATCCCTTATCAGAATTCACTAAATATTGAAGATATGTAAGTGGTTGTATTTCAAATCTATTATGACTAAATATACCTTCTGCAATAGTAAAGTTACTGCCATTATTTATATAAACATCAAAACCATCAAAGTCTAAACGCTGAGTTGATTTAAATGCGCCATTTCCATCATTAGATGTCAGCCAAAGTTCAACTTTATCTTCTCCTTTTAAACTTAATTCGCGATCTAAAGCGATATTACCAATATAGATACCTGGGATAACAGTTATTTTATTTTCTTCTGTCGCATCTATTTGCGCTTTTAAAGCACTCATATTCTGGCCAATAGAAATACTTCCCGTTGTTTTTTTTGATTGCGATAAGTCAGGCGTGTAAATCGTTTCAGTCGTAAATTCTAAATCTAGATGACCATAATCGACAGGTTTTGTAAAACCTAATATGAATTCAGAGTTAGCGTAAATTGATATGTTATAACAACTAAAATCAAGATCGCTAAAAGTGCATCTTACCCCATAGTTATCGTTGCTATCTACCCCATTAATAAATATGCCCGCTTCGTTAGTAGTTACTTTCCCGAAAACATTAACTGTTGCATTAACAGGTCGACCTTGCGGATCCGCCTTTACAACAAAGGAATATTCAATATTATCTACAATATCGTCCTTAACAAGGCCTAAAGAAGCAGCTTGTACACGAGAAGCCAAATCACTGCGATTAGGGGTTAACTCAAGAGTTAAGTAATCATCGTTATAGGGAATATCGGTTTCAAGCTTTGCCTGCAATTTAATCTGTGTGGCATCGTTTAAAGTAACTTGTAGGGTGGCAAGCGAAAATGTCTCAGAATAATCGGTGGTGGATAAATTTATGTTATTACAACTTAAAACAGGCTGATCTCTTTCATCATTATTTAAAATACGGCAACCAGAAGCGTTATCAAGCACAGACCAGCTATGCTCTGGAGTTAAAGGCATCGTTAATCGCGTGTTTTTCATTAATGTCGCTAAGCCATCGTTATTCTCAATTTTTAATGTTAATGGGATTTCAACAGTCTCATTAACATAATAACCAGGGTCGAAAGTAGATACAAACTCTATTGAAAAGTGAGGGTAGGTGTAAATATCCAACGGATCTGTATTGGCTAAATATTCATAATAATCAAGAAAACCATCTTTATCACTGTCACTATTCTCATTTGAAAGCGTTTCATCTAAGCCGTGATCTATCTCCCAATGATTAAGCAGTCCGTCATGATCGTCATCAGCTAAATCACTGTATTTTGTGTCCATTAAATACCATGACGGCACAGAAATTTCGCGGTCTATATTTTCATCATTATTATAATTAGCAGATATTGTCGTAAGCGAAATTTTGTCATAAGTATAAGTTGTCTTAGTTTCAAGCGTCATACTGCTTAGCGCATTACTAAGGCGTAATTTACCTGCTGTTAATTGCTTATCCTCATTTAGCTTAATTGGAGTCTCTGTCTTAATGTTCAGATAGCCCATATTTGAGAAATAAACTTGACCGCTTATATTTTGCTCTGGTGTTTCTCCATAATTCTCCACACAGGTAAACACCTGAGATTTTAAATCAACATCGAGTGTACTCACTTTGTTTGTTTCAAGCAGGATATTAGATGTCGTTGTCTGCAGGCAACTACCTCCTCCAGTAAAGGCGAGAGTACCGGTTAATGTTCTATAATCAGCAACATATTGTTCCGTATAGTTATCATAAACGATATTAAATTCTCCTACCTCACCTTCCCCCCAAGTAAGCAAATCATAAAAAATAGAGCCCGAAAAGGTAATGCCCCCCTCAACGCACTGATCATAACGATATGATGCTTGACCTAAACCCGGCTCTCTCATGTTTTCTGTGACAGTCAGTTTTCCACCATCTACACAGGCAATAGTTTGTTTCACTTTATTGTTACTATTCGCCGCTTTGTTACGTGTTTGAAATGTTGTTTTAATTGAAGCTAACGTTGCTAAGCGCTTATCTTTCATTGCAGTAAGGCCTGTAACGTCGCCCTTAAACAAATAACTTAATACTGGGTAGAGTTCATCTTCGGTTAATTGAGCGGCTTCAGTACGGCCCGAATATTTGCTCATTAATTGGCTTGATGAAATCTCCGCAACAATCACAGAGGCACCACCACCACCACCACCACCACCACAGGCGAGTAAAGAGGAAAGAAGTAAACCGCTAAATACAAATTTGAATATGCTTTGGAAGGGAGTCAAAATTACATCCTTGTGAATAAATAATACAAAAAAAGAGACTAGCCAAAGAAAAAACAACTATTTCAGGTAAAAAAAATCGGCGCACAAGACGCCGATTTTGTCAATAGTTGTTAACTCTATATTTTACTGAGCAGCAACTTCACACATGCTAAACGTACCTTGTACGGCTTCAGCACTTAAGTCAGCACCGTCATTAAAAGTAACTGTATATATATAGTTACCTGCGCTGGTATCCAATGTTGTGTTGTTATTAGCTAAGTTGATGTCTGCTAAATTTACAGCACCAGATAGGTCATATTCAACATTAGTCTGAACATCAGCGACAGCAACATCAGCCATAGTCACATTAAACTGTGTTGTCCAATCAGCATCACCACGCATTTTGAAACCGTCAGCACCTGTAAGCGCTGTATCAGCAACTAAAACCTGGTAAGTATTTGCTCCTTTATAGCTAAACTGTAAAGAAGTATCGTAGTTCCAACCAGAGATATTACCTATTAAAGCAATGCTAGTCTCACCTAAAGGACCTACTTCTGCACTATCAGCAAGCTCAGTACAACTAGCCACTTCTTCCGCAGTTACTGTCAGTGTTGGAGCAGCTATATCGCTTGCATTAAACATAAAGGTCACTACAGAATCAGCAGCTAATGTAAGGGAAATATTATTAGCACCACCTAATGCTAAAGCTTCACCTAACACTAATGTACCATCGGTACCGTAATTAATAGTACCCCAGTCAGCATCAGCCACTTTAAACTCGTATGTACCTGCTTCTAAAGTTTGCGTCATACTGTAGACACCAGCGCTAGTGAATGTCATCGCACCGGTAGTTCCCCACTCATTCATGCCGCCACGAATTAATGGAATAGTATCGCCAAATGGAGGAATTGAAGTTAAGTCTTTAGTACTGTTATCAACAGGCAAACCAGCACCTTGTGCATCACCTTGCGCTTGAATAAACACAGCAGTCGTTAATGCAGGAACGGTAAATTTACCAGCAGCAAAAGTAGCAGTTCCTTCAGCTAAATCAGCGTGTAGTGCAAAACCAGTCGCGCCCGTTACAGGGATAACTTGCTCTTGATTTGTTGCATTAATGACCGTAACAATCGCGTCAACAGCAGGATCTAAATCAGCACCTGCAGAAGTACCATCGTCAATGCTCATTACAATAACACCCGCCACTGAATCTGTACCTGTGTTTTGGAAATCAACACGCGCTTCAACTTCAGCCGCAGTTGCAAGGCTAAATAATGGTGAACTGGTACGGATTTTTAACAACTCTTTAAATCGCGTATCTGTCCATTCAATATCAGCGATTGTAGGCGCAGCCTCAGGATCAGCAATGATGGTTGTGATTAACGGCCAGTTAGTGCCATCTTTATCTTCACGTGGTAAACCCACATTCCAGTTATTACTACTCATATCGTAGTTAACAGTATTGAACCAATCACCCGAATCGTAGCTATCACGCTGCATTGATTTAGAGCGTAAAAGTTCAGAGCCCATATGGAAGAATGGCACACCTTGTCCTAACATGTTGGTACTTAATGCAAGTATTTGCATTTGTGCACGCTGTGCAGAATTAACGGTTGTGTCAACTTTATACATGTTGTTATCCCAAAGCGTTTGATTATCATGCTTAGAGACATAAGAGATATTTTCTTGTGGATCAGTTGTATAACCTGCTTTTTGCCCGTTATAATCAACATCTTGGCCGCGCTTAGTATCACCAGCTTGATCAAGTAGAACAAAATTGGCTAAATTACCCGCCATACCTAAACGGATGATATCACCGTCTTTTCTTAGCTTAAGTGTTGAAGCAGCGGCATCTGTCTGCAGCTCATTCCAAACACCTGCAGTGGCAAAACCTTGGTTTGCACGTAAATCATTACCACCATCAAACGGACCACCACCACGTACTGCATCACGTAGACGATCTGAGAAAGTACCAATCTCTGTACCGCCCATATTCTGTTGTGTCGCTTGTACAAATAACGCATTATCTGCTACTTCACCAAAGTTCCAGCCTTCACCATAGAAGTAAGTATCATCATCAACGGCTTTAACCGCAGCAAGTGAGTCAACCATAAGCTGTTTAGGTTGATGTCCCATTAAATCGAAACGGAAACCATCAATCTTGTATTCTTTAGCCCAAGTAACTAATGAGTCAGTCATTAGTTTACCCATCATAATGTTTTCTGTTGCAGTATTAGAACAACATGTTGACGTCTCAATATAACCAGAAGCATTTAGACGCTGGTAATATCCAGGGACGATTTTATCCAATACGGACTTATCATCTATACCAGCTGAATTTGTATGGTTATAAACTACATCCATAACAACGCGGTAACCCATCGCATGAAGCTTCATGATTAGAGTACGATACTCTTCAATACGTGCGGTACCTTTAGCATCTACTGCATAACTGCCTTCAGGTGTAGTGTAGTGGAAGGGATCATAACCCCAGTTGAATGTATCGTACATACGCAGATCATTCATTAAGGCTTGTGCAGCGCCTGTTGCTGGATCATAGCTTTCAAGCAGATCTTGAAGCACTTGGCTTTGATCACCAGTACAAACAGCAGCAGCTGTATTAATTGCACATAGATCGCCAACTGTATCCGTTAAAGCCACTGATTCTGCTTCATCAACCGTTGCAATATCAAACAGGTTCATCAAGTGAATGAGATTCATGCCATTCTCTGCAAGTGAAGCTAACTGCTTAACACTGGCACGCTCAGTTTCTTCAATCGCAAGATATTTTCCATCAAGCGCATCAGTTCCACCATCACCAGGCGCAGAAGTCAGATCACGCAAATGAGTTTCATAAATAACCAACTTCTCAGGCTCAGAAATGGCAGTTACACTTTGATCATCCCAACCACTCGGTTTAGCTTGATTTTCCAAATCAACCACTTGCGAGTACTTACTGTTAACAGATAAGCTTAAAGAGTAAGGGTCTGTTACTTCGAGTGTTTCAACCTTATCTAAGGTTGCATGGTATACTTCAACTGTATAACGGTAATATTTACCAACCACACCAGCAACATCGGCAGTTTCCCACGTACCATTCGCTTTACGCGTCATGGCAACGGGGGCACCAGATACACTCAGATCATCATTATAAAGAGATAGAGACACTGATTTAGCTGTTGGCGCCCATAGTCTAAACACCGTTGAATCACCCGTTACTACCGCGCCAAGCATTTCATTTTGCGCGCCCGTATCACCAGTTGCATATACTGCGTCTAAAGCAGGTGCAAGCTGAATGCCTGTCGCATCAATAACTTTACCTTCTGCATTTTTAGCAACAAGCACCAATTGACCGCTAATTAATGTTGCTTCATCCATTCCATCTGGAAGTTCAAAACCAAAAGCTTTATAATTATCATAACGTTTCGCGGTGCCCGCTGGCATATCTTTACTAGTCAGAACAAGCATTTCTGAAGTCGAGGTCTCTTGTCCCGTTGCGTCATCAACTTCGAATCCACCCTCAGCTAAATAGTGAACTTCAAAAGAATCGGCACTGCCCGTGTCCCAAGCAACGGTTGTTGAATCAATTAATGCGCCTTTTTGACCTTCATAAACAGAAAGCGCTAGAGGTGTTGCTGAAATATCTGCTTTACCTTGTACTATATAAACCGTGTCGCCTAATACGGACATATCCCACTGACGATCGCCACCAGGCTCTTTTTCATCGCCTTTATGCATAATAAAGTTGAAACAAGTGCCACCTTCTTTCATCGGAATTTTGTAAATAGCACCATTAGCAGCAACAGAATCGAAGGAAAGTGGCGTGTCCCAGGCTGTTACAGCGTCATCAGCAAGACCGTCACAATCAGGTGTATTCCATGCGTGTAGTCCCCAACCGTCATAACTTGCATCTTTACGCAAGTAATTCATCTCTGGAGAATCGCCCTCAGGAAGAGGAGTAGTAGTCGTATTATCACTACCACATGCAACCAGTGTAGCGGCGACTAATAGCGGCATAGTAAAACGCGCTAATTTTTTTATTTTCAGTTCCATTGATATTCCTTATTTGTTTAATTATTAAGTGTTTTTTTTATTAAAGAAGTAAAAGTACCCCCCTTTACACCGTGCAAAATGATATGGGATTAGCTGCTGTTAATATGTGATCCGCACCGGAGAAACACTTTTTTGAAAATTCAAAAAGGCGTGAACAAATTACTTTTGTGAGCCATGTCACTTCAATAAAGGCAAATTGATAAAATAGCCCTTGATCTTAAAACAAAACAAATGTAAGCGCTTACTTTGCAAGATGGGTGATAAGCTGTTTATTCGTATGAATCCGCTCTAAATGGCTAAAAAACAGTGTCCAAAAGCACAATAACGTGACCTGTGTCACTAACAGTTCATTTCGGCAATCTAATTAATTATTCTTTATTTTTAATGGGTTAAAACCAAGTAAGCGCTTACAACCCTTTAATATAGGCACTTTGACTGTTAAAGTAAGTGACAATGCAGCTGTAAATTTAGCAATAAGTTAATCATTCTCATGTATCCTTCTATAATAAATGTAATGCAACTTAAATTAGCTCTTTTTTAAGCCCGTAGCATTAAGCTGAGATAGTGTTGAGCGCTATAAGATCTATTAAAGAATTGCGACAAGTTTGAGTTCTTTAAAGAAAAAATCAATTCGATGAGCATCACTCGGTGTGCCTTTCAGCGGGACATTTCCATTATCCTTTTTTAAAAACCAAACAAGGTAAGATGTGGATTTCGTTATTAAAAAATAAGCGACGATCGGTCGCGAGATATTCGTTATTGCGCCCACAAAACTGCGGCATGGCGATCTTCGTATACTGCTACGTTATCTGCATCGGCTAGTAAAAAAAGTGCATGGTTTATATGGTTATAAATAACCTCAATTCTGGATAAGCTAAACGATACAGTACCGTTATTTACGCGTATTTCTGCGTTAAATCATCTGCCAATAACCAGTTATTGCTGCGATGATTCGCCTTGAACTACGCAAAACTAACAGCACTGTATAATATGTTTTTTAACTTGTTGATATTTAATCTGATTTCGCTTCCATTATCCAGAACTGAGGTTAAATATTAAAAATAGCGATAGCGCAACGGCATCAGCGAGTTGCCAACATGAGGCGTAACACGATCCATCAATTAACGGCTTATCTTATTAAGCAGTTTAATGAGGTAGAGGTCTATATGTTAAGGGAGTGATGGCAAATGGAAAATTGGCACGACACATTGCTAATGTGGGATTCTACGAGTTTACAGAAGACAGTTAAGTTACAAATGCACGTTCATGCAATCGCGCTTGATTATTGCTGATAGATGGATCGCGTCAAGCCAGCTTTGCACTGATTACTATCGCCGTAAACTGAACTTAACGCACTGGGGAATAACGGCGCTATCTTTGCTGCCTAATAGCAAGAATAGTTGAAAGCGGGAGAAACCAGCAACCTGTGTTGAGGTTTTTATAAGTGTTTTAGGGTAGGCAACATACTGTTTAGATAAACGCAAAACTAACAGCCACTGTCTACAATCTCATAAATTGGTAAATCGTCTTTATTGATGGCTTGGGTGTATTTAAAATAACAATTATCATCTTTTACCTTGCTATCTTGATCCGCATCATAACCGATATAGGTGAAGTCCATGCCTTCATATTCGATAGTAAAATTATCAGAAAGGTCAATGCGTTTTTCAATATCCGTATTATCTAAATAATACCATTTTAAGCGCGTATCAATGCTACCATCACCATCCGTATCGACATCAATCAAATCAAGCCGATTGGTAACAGGTTGCACTGAATAACTGGGCAACTGAGATTTAAGAAACATAAAGTCGTTAGCCACTTTCACACTCACCTTAATCTGTGTAAGCACATTTATTTTTGCATCCTTCGATAGCGATACAAATTGAGGTAGTGCGGTTGCCGCTAGTAAACCTATAATAACGATCACTATTACTAACTCTATTAATGTAAAACCTTTATTTAATTTACTGTTTGCCATCTTTTTTTTCTCTTAAATTCAAAGCCTAATATTATCGAAACAAAAAATAATGTTAATGCTTGATCATTAAAATGGAGAATTACTTTTAATAACACTTTTCTGCGCTTTCTCTAACCAGGCAAGATCAATTGATGAACGGTTATCTTTAATGCGCTTAGCGATTACCACATAACGTAAATCACTGTTAATAATATGACTATCAAAGGGATAGCAAGTGATCAGCGTGACGGTTTCCTGCTCTTGAGCATGTAAAACAGAGAGATCACTTTGATTGACAATGCTAATATCAATCACCTGAAAAAACAATGGCGAATTAAGGACAGTGGTCACGATTAGCTCATCCCCCAAGATAATATCTTTAAGTATCTTAAAATGCGTATCATTATGACCCGCCAACACACTATTCCCTCCTCGATCAAAACGTGCTGAAGAGACCATCCATGCGGGAGCAAATGCAAGGTTACTGCCGCTCGCTCCGGCCAGAACAATCAAAGGATCTTGCCCTGCAATACTTAGCTGAGCAAACGGCTCACTATCAGCCCACGGCCACGCTTTATGTGGTTCACCATCTTGCATATGCCGCCCCCAAGCAAAACTTAACAGCTGCTGTGCAAGTAAGGCTTTGCTTTGCATATATACCCCTTTGCTAAACAATAACAGCCCAGCAAGCAATATTATTAACATCAACTTGTGAAACAAAGACAGCATTTTCCATCTTTTTGTGTTGCAGGCAATCACTGCTGAAACCATGTTAATCCCTCCTTTATACGTTTATTTTGACAAAGACAGGGCTCAGCCAGCCACAATAAGGAGACTAACAGCAATAACAATAACCCGAGCTGTTGGTATAGTTCACTCGCCAAGCCTGTTTGCGGCAGATACATAGTATTCCCCTGTGGTAATTCTGTTTTAACCTGTTTATCAAAACTATTCGTTAAGCTCGGACGTGATCTGTTTTGCTCTACGGCAAGCAAACTTGTGTGCTCTGTAACAATATGAAATTTTAATCCTAGTGCAGTAATTTTTTGCTGCTTTTCTATGCTGGAAAATTGACGATTTAAGTTAATGCTATCAATCTGCTCTTTCGCCCATAAAACAGCGATCCCTTTTGCCCCTTGCTGCTCTGCAACAGCGAAATTTTCTGACCAAGGGGTTGCCCTATTTTGTATAAACCTTACCCCACCAATATGTAATGACGTTTTACCTTCTGGTATTTTAAACGTCACCTGTAATGGATCCCCTTGATAAAGGTCCGTTATCGGCTGCGGCCAGTAATCAACAACAGAGCCATCTGCCCACTGCAGCGTTATATCCCGCATTACGGGGGCAGAAAGCTGCGCAAATAGCGTCGACATTTTCATATCGACCTGATTAAGGTCGCCTATGCGGGTATATGTTCCCTTGCCCAGTTTTGCGCTGCTTTTCATAAAATAGTGATTAGGTGCAGAACCGATTCCAACCATAAATAATCGGCTATCTCCTTTTTGTGACTCAATTTGCGTTAACAACTGCTGCTCATTACTGATACTTGCATCAGTGATAAAAACCACTTGCCGTAACGCGGTTTTTTGATCCGGATACACATTACGTTGACCGAGCAGAGAATCTGTTAAAGCGAGCGCCATATTAGTGCCGCCTGAGGCTTGCAGCTGGTTGATAAAAGTATGCGCCATCGCCTTGCTGCGATTATCGACAGGCAGTGAATTTGTTGCAAAAAATTCACTATTATCACTGAAACTAATGATATTAAAGCGATCATTCTCAGCCAGCTGCTCAACAGCAAAATTGAGCGCAGACTTTGCCTGCCGTATCGATGTGCCAGACATAGAGCCCGATACATCGATAACAAATACAACCTCTTTATTAATACGCGCAGCTTCTGTGTATTGCGCAGCTGGTGGCATTAACATCAGCAACCCATATTTATCTGTCGCGGGTTTATCGCCAAGCGATGTTTCGCTGCTCATGCACTCAACAAACAACGCACTTTCCGCTTTATCACTTTGTAACAATTGCCAGTTCAACACAAAATCGCGGTTAGCGATAACAGCGTCCTTTTGAAGGGAAATCAACTGCGCACCCGCATGTAGTTTGTGTATATTAATAACGTGCGATGGGCTGACAATTTGCGCAGTCTCTAATGGCGTATTTAAGACTATTTTTATTTTCAGCAGCAAACTGGGATCCGCTCCCTTTTTAATGGTCTGGATAGTCTGTTCTGCGAGTTGGCGACTTTCATCATCGAGTAACCAACTATCCCAGCGTTCAGACCAGAGCAAATTTTCCGCACTGTCGTCACTTCCCATTAATAAATGCGCTAGATAATCTTGTCGCGCAACGCGCCCTAATTGAGGCATCGGTGGTGCGTAACGAGGCGTAATGGCCATCGGAAAATATAAGCTAAATAACCCTGCTTTATATTGAATCCTCTGCTGATACTCAATTTTGATTGAAATCATTTCGCCCGGGCCAATATTAGCCACTTGTGTAGTGAAAATGTCATTACGTTTGTGTGCAATTAAAGAGGCTTTTTTACCCTCTATTTTGGCTTTTTCAAAAGCACGTGTGGCAATCATTTTTTCTTTTATTTCACCAACAATCAAACGTTTACCTATGGTCATAGTGAGGTGATCCAGTGCAGCGTTTTCGGGTAAAGGAAAAATATAATCTGCATTTATCCAATGCCCACTTTCATTTTCAAACACCTGTGTAATAGCGACTCGATTAATCAATCCATTGACATCCATTTTGACTGAGCTGCTTAGTAATGGCGCGCTTATTTTTGCACCGTCCGTTTCATAAACAAGCCCAGTTAATGGCGCTATATCTGACTGTTCACCAGCGAAAATATAAGGTGAAATAAATCCACATACCAGCAACACTATTTTTAATGGCAAGATATGAAAATTATTTTTTAATTTTGATTGGCACATAACAACTCCTTAAAAATCCATTGCGGTCGTAAGCGGTTGCGCTGCTGAGGTAAAAATTACCGCCTCCTTTTGCGGCGTAGCTTTATTTAGTGACCATGAGTTTTCTGTTGTTTTATCGGGGGACGATTGCAATTTTTCGGGGACTGCAGTTGAATCAACTAACTGTGCCACTAGCGTTTCAATTTCAGCTTGATAGACATGAATTTCAACGCGCCGTGCTAAACGATTGTTTTCTGGGTTAGAAACGTCACCTTGTGTCTCACTCTCACCTAATGAGAGAACAGCTAACTGCGCGCGATCAACGCCTTGGTCGATCAAGCATTGTGCAACCGCTTGTGCGCGTTTTTTGGCAAGCTGGTTATTGTATAAAGCATTGCCCCTTTGATCCGAATAGCCGACCACCTGCCAGACCATTTTATGGTCCGATTTAGCACTTTTGATAAGCGCAGCTATTGCATTTAACGACGGCAAATAAACGGGCCTTATCTGACTAGAATCAAATGCAAACAACACCCTATTCTCAATCACTTTTGGGGCTTCATCTAACACCACAATATCTAAAGAAGTACGGTTTTCCTCAATGGAAACGGCACCGTTCTCCTTTGTGATGGCATTTTTCGCCACCAGCGGCTGAGTATCAATCTCGTCGAGCTGAGCTTCAATCTGTGCTTGTGACATTAAGTTCGCCTCTGCGATTAATGCCAATTCCTCAATATCAGTCGTCACCATACTGTGTTCAAATAGGCCACCTATTGGCAATACATTACCTGTAGGTAAAAATTCAGGCTCACTTTGGTAGCGTTGTAATGCAATTAGTCCACCCGTGATAGTTGAGATGATCACAATACTCAGTAGTGTTTTTTTGAATGTGGTTGGTTGTTTATGATTACTCATTTTATTATCCCTTTAGTGTGTTTTATGAGTGAACAAGACAGGCTTGCAAATTTATGTACCAATTTAAGCAAACAGTTATGTTTTTAAAGAGGTAATAAAAGGGCAACTAAGTGATCAATTGTGTTCAAAAAAAGGCAATCGTGATCCGTCTCTTTTTCATGTCAATATTTCACGTATACTGCAGCTAAAAGAAAAAGAGGAAAGAGGGAATATAAAATGAAACGCATCGCTATCGTTGAAGATGAAAAAAATATTCGCGAAAATTACACCGATTTAATGAGTAAACACGGCTATTTAGTCAGCAGTTATGAAAATCGCCAGGATGCACTGCGGGCTTTTGAAGTGCGTCTACCGGATCTTGCTATTATCGATATCGGTTTAGGCAATGAATATGACGGTGGATTTCTACTTTGCCAGTCACTGCGTTTACTGTCAGCAACCGTGCCGATTATCTTTTTAACCGCACGTGATAATGACTTTGATAGTATTTCGGGTCTGCGTTTAGGTGCCGATGATTATTTAACCAAAGATATTGGACTTGAACATTTAATGGTACGCATCAGTGCCCTTTTTCGACGCATTGAATGTCGCCAGCAACCCAGTGAACACCACAACAGAGTCATGCGCGGTTTATTGACTATCGACAGCGACAGAATGCAAATTTTTTGGGCTGAGCAATTACTGGATTTCACTATCACCGAATTTTGGATCGTCCATGCACTTGCGAATCGCGCGGGCATAGTACGCAATCGTCAGCAATTAATGCAAGATGCAAATATGGTTGTTGATGATAATACCATCACTTCCCATATCAAACGAATCCGTAAAAAGTTTGTGCATTTAGATCCCCATTTTAATGAGATAAGCGCCATCTATGGCATGGGATATCGCTGGGATATCTCTACAGAGAAGCCGCTGTGAAACGCTTTTCAATCGGCCTGCGCGGTAAAATAATTTTTTTATCGAGCTTTTTATTGATTTTGCCTTGGCTGGGTTATCATTATGTGTCAGAGATGGATAACTTTCTACGCCAAGGTCAACAGCAAACATTAATCGGTACAACGCGTGCAGTGGCAACGGCTTTGCATGAGCGTCCAACGTTATTTAATGCACAAGCCAGTTTTTTACCTGAGGTTCAGGCGGGCAAAGATCTTTACGCTTACGATATTAAACAAGCGATACAGCTTGATGGTGTGTTAACAGATTGGCAACACAATAAAGAACAGCGTTTTTTTTATGGTGCTGAATATGTTCGTTTCCAAGCACAAAAATATCAGGACAACCCAATCAGTTTCACTCATATGGTGGGTAAAAAAGAAGGTTATTTATATGGATACTTTCAAGTTACTGATAAATACCCCGTATTTCGCAGCACCACTGCACGCCAACTCGACAAAAACGATCACCTTGTAATAGCCCTTACCTCGGCGCAGGGAATACTTCAGCACTATATAATCTCCGTTCATAAAAGTGGTTGGTTTAATGCCTTTTTAAAACCCGATAACGACAACGAGTTGGGAAAATTAGCGCGCGAAAAACGCATCCAAGGTTACTGGCAACAAACAAATGTTGGCTATAATATTGAATTTAGGCTTCCTTTGACAATGCTCGGCAATAAATTAGGTTTCGCGCTATACACGGTTTCAGATAAGAAAAATCGCCAAATAACTAATATCATCGCCACCTCTAATATTCAAGATGCTACACAGCTTGGCACTGTCTTGATCCCCTCGCCCGAGATTGAGCAAATTTTAAAAGGGATGAGCCATACACAATCGCGAATTTGGGTGGTTGATCGCCATCAGCGCGTACTGGCTAAAGTAGGCGACATTCTCCATGCAGACGGCGCTTGGCCTGCTGATAATTCGCTACCGGAAAAACCTTCTTGGTGGGATAAATTTCATAATGCATTACTAGCACCTCTTTATGCACTGCTTTTATCACCTCCTATTAATGATTTTAATGATGACTTAAAAGATTCAACACAACTCAACAGTGCGTTTATAGAACAAGCACTGGCGGGGAAATCACAGTCAAATTGGTCTTTAAGCAGTGATGGTAAAGCGACGATCCTCTCTGCCGCGACGCCGATACTGGTCGGAGATAAAGTGATGGGTATGGTAGTTGCTCAAGAGACCACCAATGGTATTCGCACACTGCGCAATAAAGCGTTGGAAAAACTCTTTAATATCATGCTTGCGCTTATTTTTATCGCCACTTTAGTGCAATTTATCTTTGCTTCTCATATTGTTTTTCGAATTCGCAGATTACGCGATCAAACAGATAACGCCATCGATTCACAAGGACGCATTTTAACCCCTTTTATCGCGGCTCAATCAGGAGATGAAATTGGCGATCTGTCACGCGGCCTTTTCGATATGGTTAGCCGCTTAGGGCAATACCACAATTACCTTGAAAATCTAGCGGCGCGTTTATCACACGAACTGCGCACCCCGGTCGCAGTAGTGCGCTCATCATTAGAAAACTTAGCTTTTTTGCCGCAAAATAGTGACAATAAAAAATATATAGAACGAGCCGAAAATGGACTTAATCGTCTCAATCGTATATTAACTAGCATGAGCGAAGCCTCACGCATAGAGCAGAGCCTGCAAAGCTGTGAAAAAGCGATCTTTCCGCTTAATGGGCTACTTGAAGGGTGTATACAAGGTTACCAAATGACTTACAGCGCGTATCATTTCCTTTTCACGCAAGCAGATCAGCCACTTTTAGTCGATGCGGAGCCCGATCTTATCGTGCAATTATTAGATAAGCTAATCAATAATGCATTGGAGTTTAGTGAGCAAGCCAATGCAATTGTGGTATCACTTGAGCAGCTCGGCAATGATGCGGTAATTACCGTTGCCAATATAGGGCCACTATTACCTGAAAAAATGGGTGACCAATTATTAAATTCGATGGTATCTGTACGCTCGTCGAGCCAACAAACCGAGCCACATCTAGGTTTAGGACTATTTATTGCCAAAATAATTACGCAGTTCCATCAAGGCGAGATCCGTATACAAAACCGAACGGATAATTTAGGTGTGCAGGTAGAAGTCCACCTCCCGATGGCATCTAGAGCTAACAGATAGGCATCCTGATAGTCACTTGCAGTCCACCCAGTGGCGATTTAGCAAAACTTAATTCGCCTTGATGAAACTCAACAATAGTATTGACTAAGGTTAAGCCTAAACCAGCTCCTTTGCTTTGTTGTTGATGCTGCCGGTAAAAACGTTCCGTTAAACGTATATATAAGGCAGGATCAATCCCGATCCCTGAATCTTCGACCACTAACAGCATTTGCTGTCCCGCTCGTTTAATGGTTAATTTAATCACTCCTTTATCAGGCGTATATTGACTGGCATTATCGATTAAATTGCGAATTAAAATTTCCAGTAAAAACTCACTGCCGAGTAAGCAGATACCCTGATCTTCTTTTTCACAACAAAGGACTAATTCCTGATTTTTATTGATGATTTTAACGGCCATCTCAGCCAGTATGTTTTGACAGAGTTGATGAAATATAAGTGCTTTTTGCGGCAATGTTTCTGGGGTTATTTTTGATAATGTGAGTAATTGCTCGAGCAAACGTGCAACGCGTTTAACGCCACTATCAAGCTCCCGCAGCGCGATATCGCGATCTACCTCATTGTCACTATTTAGGGCGTTTTGTGCATGAATCAATACCACCGATAAAGGAGTACGCAATTCATGCGCAGTGTCTGCGGTTAAACGTTGCTCTCGTGTTAACGCATCATCTAAACGAGTAATTAATGCATTAATGGCATTTAGGACCGGACTTAACTCTTTCGGGATAATATTAAGATCAATCGTTTTCAGACTGTAAGCTTCACGACGGTTGATACTGCTCACTAACTGCTCTAACGGCGCCAATCCAAAACGAATAATAGCCGCAAGCAATAATAGAAAAATAGGAAAGATCACCAACGCAGGCAACATTATTATCTTCACAGAGATCCCTTCAGATAATTCATTCCTGATTGCGCCACTTTCTGCTACATATAGCCAGAAATCCAGATCCTCATCATAGAGCGTATAAACCCGCCATAATCTGCCTTTTATCTGTAAGCTGCTATAGCCCTTTTTTTTATCGCTAAATGCCACATCGGGGGCGCTACTTGATTTGATCAATAATTTTCCCTGTTGGTTGAACACTTGATAGGCAATCTTATTTTGACGCACGGCATCTCTCACCGCTCTCTTATCAACTTCAAAACCATGATAAACAATAGGCAAATGTAAATTAGTTTGGTCTATCAAAGAAACATTTTCACCGAGCACGTTAAATAAAATAAATGCGCTGTGCGCCAACTGAGCATCAAAAATCTCATCTATTTCATGTTTAGCACGGTGCGCACTTATCAGATAGACTGCAACGAGGTAAAAAGTAAAAAGGAGCGTAATAACAATCAGTAAAAAGTACTTAATTGAGCCTGACTTAACAAGCAAGGCATCACTAAATTTCATCTTTAACCGCCATATAACCAACACCACGCACTGTTTTAATCAGTTTTTTATGTATTTTTTTGCGTAGATTATGAATATGCACCTCCAGCGCATTACTTTCAATATCATCATCCCAGCTATATAAGGTCTGCTCTAAGGACGAACGCGACATCACTTTCCCTTGGTTCTGCAATAATACTTCGAGAAGATTTAACTCACGTCGGGATAAGATCACGGGTTGATTATGGAACAAAACTTCGCGGCTATTAAGATCCAGTTGTAACGGGCCAAATTCGATAACATGGGTGGCATTACCGTGGCTGCGTCTTAATAATGCACGGATGCGAGCCTGCAGCTCACTTTGATCAAAAGGCTTAAGTAAATAATCGTCCGCACCGAGATCTAAGCCCTTGATCTTATCTTCCACGCGATCTCGAGCTGTTAAAATAATGACTGGGCTATTATGTTTTTGTCGGTATTTTTCTAAAAAAGTTAAACCATCAGCATCGGGGAGCCCTAAATCTAAAATAATCAGATCGTAATGCTCATGCATGCAGGCGTTAATCGCTAAACTAACCCGATCGAAATGGTCCACACAGTAGCCTTGTTGCTTAAGGTTTTGCATGACGCCGTTAGCGAGTGCTATATCATCTTCAATAATCAGTAAACGCATTAGATTTCCTTTGATTTTAATAATAGCTATGACGTCAAATGGTTCTGCTTTACAGGCAAGGACTCACTGCCAGCGAAGGTTAAATGAGTGGCTACACTATATAAATACGCATCAAGGGCTAGAAACATAACATAGTTTTTCGAGATACCAAGCGCATCAATAGGGCTTTTTTAGTATCTTGATAATAATGTTCAAAAGCACCGCTGTTTTGGTGACCATTTGCCGTTTTAAAAAATAACTTAAAAGCCCAACTGGATACCCACATCCCCGCAACTCGCAAAAAGCGTTATTAATATGTTATTCATGCACACTTCCTTTGCTTTGTTGATTGCGAGGTAATTGAGCAAGGAGTTTTACTATGCTCGCTTCATAGACTGTTTGTTGGCTTTTTTTAAAACCGAGATGGCGATCCGTTAATTTCCCATCAACAGAAAAAAGATAAGCGCTAGGCATAGCGGCCACCTCGTACTTTTGGGCGAGCACCCCTTGTGAATCTGAATATAAATGGAAATCAGCAGGGACATTATTTAGAAAGCGACGGGCGGTTTGTATATCCTGATCCACATTGATACCGATAATGACTAACCCTTTATCCTTATATTTAGCGTGCATCTTATTTAACCAAGGGAATGATTTACGGCAAGGAGCACACCAAGACGCCCAAAAATCCAAATAAAGCACTTTGTTTTGATATTCAGACAACTCGATTTTATCTAACCACTGCTCCTGAGCAGTCACTTGAAAGCTTGATATCAATACAACAAACAAACTTAATAGCGGTATTATTTTTTTCATTAGTTCCTTTGTTATTAGCTTCGATTAGTGATTTTTATTATGGTCAATAAAACTTAAGGTTTCCTTAACAATTCCTTATTTAACCAAGGGTAATTGGCATTATTAAATCAATTTAGACTATTATCCACTGAAGAGATAAACCAAAACCATATAAACTGCTAGGTGGACTCTGCAAAAAATGATTTTATTAAACCGTTCTTAAAGCTTAAAGACATATGAAATTTGCTGTTAAGCTTGTAAAATAGCGAAAAATCACAGGAGAGTCTAATGCAAACAATAACAATAACCCGTCCAGATGACTGGCATGTACATCTACGTGATGGGGATCAGCTCAAAGATACTGTGCGTGATATTAGCCGTTATATGGGACGAGCGATTATTATGCCAAATCTGATCCCACCAGTGATCGATACCGCACTAGCGCTCGCTTACCAAAGCCGTATTATGGCCACTAAACCTAAAGCTAGCTTTACGCCTTTAATGACGCTTTATCTAACTGATAACACCACCAGCGATGAAATAAAAAAAGCCAAAGCATCCGGTCAAATTTATGCAGCTAAATTATACCCTGCAGGTGCAACCACTAATTCAGATTCCGGCGTAACTAGCGCCGATAAGATCAGTGATGCACTACAAGCGATGCAGGAAGTGGGTATGCCACTTTTGTTACATGGCGAAGTCACCGCCAATGAAATAGACATCTTTGATCGTGAAGAGGTCTTTATAGAAACAGTACTCGCCCCAATAGCTGCTGCATACCCCAATTTAAAAATTGTGCTGGAGCATATCACCACTGCCAATGCAGTTGAATTTGTCAACAATGCAGGTAAAAATATCGCCGCGACCATTACCGCACACCATCTATTGTTTAACCGCAACCATCTCCTCGTTGGCGGTATTAAGCCGCACTTCTACTGTTTACCTATTTTAAAACGTAACACCCACCAACAGGCATTGATCAAAGCGGCAACCAGTGGTTCTAGTAAATTCTTTTTAGGCACAGACTCAGCGCCGCATGCCCGCGAACATAAAGAGTCTGCTTGCGGTTGTGCCGGCGCCTATACAGCACATGCTATTATTGAGCTCTATGCGGAGGTTTTTGAAGAGGCCGGTGCATTAGATAAATTGGAAGCATTTGCCAGTTTTAACGGCCCAGACTTTTATCAGTTAGCGCGTAATAGCGATACCATTACTCTCGAAAAAAGTACTTGGAATGTACCTGCAACGCTTACTTTTGGTAACCAGCAACTGGTGCCCATTAAAGCTGGCGAACAGCTGCATTGGAAAGTCCGTTAAGACTCAGGACAATGAGTATACTGCATTAATGTGTTTCTCATAGGTTGATGCATAAGAAGCGGGGTTATTGCTAGAGCCCCCGCTTCTTAGCAAGCTAATATGTAACTGTCCATTAAGATCCGAGAATCTTCAGCGGTAACGACAAGAGTTGATCCCCTGAACTTGCAAAATAAAAAATAATCGCAATGAGCCCGGCAACAGTAAGCAGATACCAAACAGCGGAAACAAGCTGGGCGTATTTATCCAGCGGTAAGAGTGGACTTTGAAATCGAGTCCGCCACTCAAAGAATATTTCCAAACTACCAATTAATAATAAAAAACCTAATAATGCCAACCCTAACCGATAACTGACAAACACACCTAGCGCAGCACCTAAAACACAAGCAACAAGCCCAATTTTACTGTTCATTGAAAAACTGATACTTTTCAAAATATGCCCACCATCAAGCGGCAGAATAGGCAGCAAATTAAATAGATTTAATAACGCATTAAACACCGCCAGCCCCGCCAAAAAAGGACTCCCAGTAAACCAGTACCCCAAGAGACAGGCACAGGATAAAATTAATCCAAACGTGGGTCCCATAATAGAAATAACGACATCTTGCCAGCGGGTATTAATTTTTTGATCCGTGAGCGCAAGTCCGCCAACAAAGGGGATAAGATAAATCCCTTTGGTTTGCATTGAAAAATATCGCATCGCGCGGATGTGCCCATATTCATGAAATACCAAGCAAGCAATTAATGCTAAAGCAAATTGGAAAGAAAAAAACCAGCTGTAGGCAGCTAAACTCGCACCGGCTAGCACTACTTTTATAATTTTGGCACTTTTAAAGAGCTTAAATAGAAGTGATAACAGTCCGACTGTGCTGGTTTTTTTTTCAACTTTAAGTGTCTTTATCGGTACTTGTTGCTCAATATCTTTACTGTCTTTTTGCCCTGACTGCACCACACTATCATCAACAAATAATTGATACTTCATTGCAAAAGGCTGCCAGTTTAAGACTATCTCTAAACGGCATTTAGTAATCTGCGGCGCTTCTATACTTGCCGTCTGCTTCACAGCTTGAGAAAATTCAAAGTGATGGGTCGATTTAGCAAATTTATTTTCCGTTGCACTTAATTGAGATACGATTTGATCGCCCCAATATAATTGTTGCCACCCCGCGACAGAGGCCTGTAATCTTAATGTCTGCCCAAAATGTTCCAGTTGCAGTAATTCCACAGCAGTAGCTCCCGTTAAATCAATCGCTAATTATGCCTTTAATCTACGCCAAGGAGAAGCGACTACATGTTTTATGATATCTTTTTATTTTTTTATGCACAGATCGCAGTTTCTAAGGTGTAAGGTAAATTAAGGCCTTGATAAAAAAGGGTCTATGCCATAATAACGCTTACAAGATGGCGTCCTATTTTATAGGTAAGAGTTTATCGGTTAAACGTAAAGAGCTCATTCCCGCCATTTAATTAAGTAACAAAGAACGTATTTTGACGGTTATTAATTTTAAGGAGTGACAAATATGAACTATCAGAACGTATTTATTACGGGTGCTACTCGAGGTCTGGGCCGCGCGCTGGTAATTGATCTGTGCAGTAAAGGGCATCGAGTTTTTGCCACTGGACGGGATAAGATACTACTGCAGCAACTGATCACAGAAAGCGGATGTTCAGGTAAAGTTTGCGATCTAACTCAAGCGGAGGATGTTCTAGATATTTTTCACCAAGCCAAGCAAGCCCTAGGGCAGATCGATGTACTCATCAATAACGCAGGCATGAATTCACGAAAATGTGAACTGTCGGAAACCAACTTAGCAGAGTTTGAACTGCAATATGCAATCAATTTACGCGCCCCTTACCTACTCTGCCGCGAAGCGATGCAACATATGCTCCCAAAAAAGCACGGCTATATTATCAATATCGTCAGTACCGTTGCTAAACGCAGTAATGCTAGTATGAGTATCTATACGGCAATGAAGCAGGGATTTGCTGGTTTAAACAATGTATTAATGAAAGAAGCTCAGCCCCATGGCATCAAAGTAACGGCTATTTACCCAGGAGGTATCAACACCGCATTTCGCGATCAGCCTCGCCCACAATATATGCAACCAGAAAGTGTAGCTACTATGATAAGTCAATTACTCACCAACCCTAACGATCTGGTCGTACATGAACTGACTTTTAGGCCACTCGTGGAATTAGAATAGCAAGCCAATACGAGCGGCATAGACTCATGCTACTCCAAGAAGCTAAATTAGCATGCGAAGTTGAGCCTAGATGCGGGCCATAAAATTACAGCCTTGTGATGCCACATTGAGAATTAATTACCACGCAGGTCAGTACAATTTGACTTGCCCTACGGCGACTCAGGTCGCTAGGGCCTATTTTTCGGCACGCAGTAAGCGACCTGATTGTGATCTCCAATGAAGATGCGATCTTCTAAATGCGCTATTATTAGCGTTTTATTAATAGCTGATTTGTTAATTGAAAAAACGACAATTATGGTCCTTCTTACACAAAAAGATGAGACTTACTCGCAATGAAAAAGAAAAATATGACACTAAGTAACGTGATGGCGAATAATAAAGAGAATACTGACTTTAGGGATATTATTATGTCTCTAAGACATGCCTATAATACTCCCACACTAGAAAGCAAAATTCAGGATCTCGCTGCCACGGCGACGGTGTCAAATAGGTTTCTTATCAAAATGGAGATCATGAAGCTTTCTCGCAATGTGCAGCGGGTGATTGATCTGCGTGATGTTTTTAAAGCGGGATGTAAAAAATTCACTTATCAGGGAATATCGCATTTTCTTGATGACAAATCGAAAAATGAGTTTGAAAATGAGATAAATAAATATGGTGGCAACTATACGCTTGGTGTTTATGAGCATATTATGCAAAAAGCCAAGGCACGATATCAAGCAGATCCACATGCATTACTAACCCCCACAAAAAAAACAGAAACGGTGTATCTCACCCAATTTTTCCAGCGTAAAGACGAACGCTTGTATTTTATAAAGAAAGTAAGTGTTTTCTACAATAGTCCGGAGAAAATGACTCAGAATGTATTTAATAATTTCGCAATAGAAGGCTTAACAACCAATATATCTTCAACGGGGCTATCAATTAAAATAGCCAAAGAAAAGGTACGCAGAAAAGACGGCTTGATCCATGTTTGGATGCACGGTATTGAAAGTGAGTTTAAATTTTCGGATCATGTCATTATCACCTACGATATCAAAAAAACTGAAGAAAAAAACGGCTATATCTACTTCAATCTTTATTATCACAACAAACAGTTTTCAAAAGTAAAAGATGAGTTCATCGTTTTTTCTGAGCGCTACCTTAATGCACAGAAAAAGCGCAACAACCTGCCCGTTGAAAACACCATCAATGCTGTCAAAGTAAAAGCGACAGAACAGCTTATCATTGCAAGGTTAAGTGCACTTCCCGTCTTCCTATTGCAACAAAATGGAGTATGGCTACCGGCTGCACAATTTAAAACCAAAGATAATAGCAACATTGGCTTAATTGCTAATATAAAGGACAATAAAGATTTCTTGCGTTCATTCTCTGTCTTGCCATCAATACAGTCAAGAATAGCGTTAGGTGAGCGTTTTCATGATTACCTGTTTGTAATGCCCATCAAGGATAAAAACAATAAAGCTTATTATGTTGCTATCCCATTTGAAGCGTTGACTAACAATAGTTTTATAAAAAAAATTGCACGTAGCGCTTATCAGAGAAATCAACTTAAACTGTACCGGGTTGATGGAAATACAACGATACCAGAAACTCAAAGCCATGTTCCAAGCTCCCTTCCGTCCTCGGCAGGTGAAGCTTTTGAACGTATGAATCAACAGCCGATTGATCGCGTAAAATCACTTTCGGATCAACTAAAAAGAATGCTCGTATTCAGCGATTTTTCAGATGCAATTGTTCATCTCAACCTGTTAGATGCGGATGGGGGGGGAGAAACTGAAATCAACCTAGCGCAATATATATTAAAAAAACCGGTCAACTCAATTGACTTATACGGCGCGTTCGCTGAGAAAAATGATTTGCGCATGGAAGACCGATTTGTATGTAAGATAAATCTTCTATTGCAACAAAAAGCACTGCAAACACAAGAATTTATTCCTTGCCATACCATTAATATATCAACCCGAGGGTTAAAAATAGTACTTTCAACTGCCACTGACTTAAAGGTTGGAGATATAGTATTAGTACATATTCCAATGCTTATAGGCAAGGATCACAATGACACAAGATATCAGCCGTATCATGTGGTAGGGAAAGATAGCGAGCTAGCGTATCGATTATTCATTGAAGGCAATGCCGCTGCTCATGATGGCCGTAAGGTATTCAAAGAATACATTAATAAAAATATAAATGAGATACAGGCAGTCGGTTATGAGAATGAAGTTTATGGCCTCTCTCGTGCATTAAGAAATATATTTGCAAACAATATACCATTTCCCTATGGCATAGTGGCAAAAGAAGGCCCCGCACGTTATATAAAAAACATTGCGACATCAGAAAATGCCATCCATCCAGATCTCGGTCAAAACACCATTGAAGACAGCGAATCATTGATGGAGTCAGAGCTATTTAGAACAGCTATTATTGAAAAAATAGAGTTGATAAATAACGAAAACCCTTTTCAAATTCTATATTTTATTGTTATGTCAAAAAGCCGTAGTAATGGAGATGAGTACTTTTTAATTAAAGAAATAACAGAAGCAAATAAAGATACAGATTTAAAGCCATTAATGGATTCACTTAAATGCATTGGAAAGCCGAGACTATTAAGAATAAAGATCGCTAAAAAGGAGCGCGTATTTGATAAGTATTTCCGAGATGAAATGGCCTATATAGAAAGATTTGCAACGGCTAAAGTCAAAGCGATAAAATCGACACTTCGCGACACAATTGGCGCATTTGAAATTTCCGATATAAGCGATCTTATCGATTAGATAATAGAAAATCGCAACTGAAGGCCTGCTAGCGAATGTATTGTATGGCCTGCAGATTTTAATAATAAGGGTAACAAAGTTATCAATATTTATTACTCTGTATAAACGGAAATAACATAAATAACGATTTCACTTTTTATAATGAGATGAACATTGCACACTAATTTAATAACCCCAGAGGGTTTTAAAAAATTACAGACTGAACTCGATTATCTGTGGCGCGAATATCGCCCCGAAATCACTCAAAAAGTCGCTTGGGCAGCCAGCCTAGGCGATCGCTCTGACAATGCTGATTACAAAGAAAATAAGCGCCTCTTACGACAAATAGACTCACGTATCCGCTTTTTAGGTAAACGCATCGAACAACTCACCATCGTCACGCCTTCACCACAACAAGCCGGCAAAGTATTCTTTGGTGCATGGGTAACAATAGAAAATGAACAAGAGGAGGTAAAGCGTTTCAAAATTGTTGGCCCCGATGAAATTTACCAACGCGGGGGGCTCGAACAACGTAAAGATTACATTTCCATCGATAGCCCAATGGCACGCGCCTTACTAAAACAAGAGATCGATGATGAGGCGCTAGTGAAAACACCCAGTGGTTTAGTACGCTGGTATATCAACAACATTGAATACGATTATTAATGGCAGTACAGTCATTGACCTAACTCCCAAGTTAGGCTCACTATCTTATATAATAGCCGTTCTAGGAGAACGAATTTGGCCATTACAGAAAACGAAATAGTTAATCTATTAACCACCTTAGAGTGTCGCACCAACTTTACTATCAAAAAATTAACTGAATACATGTTACCTAAACTCAAGGAAGCATTTTACCTACATATAGAAAGCAATACGCCGCATATTATTATCCGCCCGGTCTTTGAAGTATTTGCTGCCGAACTAGCCGCAATTGAAGGAGTAAGAAAAAGAGAAAACTATTTTCACAGCGCCGAGATGACCCGTTTCCCAAAAAGGATCCATAAAGGAATGAATGAAATTCATTACGGTATTTCGTTTAAATTTGATAATACCAAAGCACTAAAACTGTTTATTAAAAAGTTAATTAGCATTATCAGTGGTGATTAAAAAAAGCAGGATTTGAAATGTAGAAGCGTTAATAAAGAGCCCTTTTAATTAAGGGCTCTTACTCAGATAAGTCTATGGATTGAAAAACGCAGAGATATTCGTCAAAACATCGGTGCTGATAGCGTTCCAATATCGCCAAGTATGATTTCCAGGCGCTTTATTATAGGTAAAATCAATCCCGCCTTTTTTCAATAACTTAACTAAAGCTTCATTACTGGCATAACTAATATGGTCATCGGTGCCGCAATAAAAATACAATGTAGATTGCAGGACTGATTTTTCAGCCTTAAATTCTGGATAATTATGCATATCAAAATAACCGCTAAGCGGCACCGAAAGACCAAAAACCTCAGGGTGTCGCTGCGCTAAATAAAAGGCGCCAAATCCCCCCATCGATTCCCCGGAAATAGCCGTGTAAGCGCGCCCCAACTTAATATGATACTGACTGCGAAGATAAGGAATCAATTCATCCATAATATGCGTTTCTCGGCCTTTTATATACTGGCTCTTCGCACCAGAGGGCATCACGATAATAAAGGGTTTAATGACACCAGCATTAATAAGATTATCCATAAAGTGTTGAATTTTACCGACCTTGACCCACTGTTGAAAATTGGCTCCGTAACCATGCAACAGCACTAAAAGAGGATAAGTTTTGCCACTTTCTGGCGAATAACCGGGTGGTAAGTAAAGCGAAAATGGACTTTTTCCAGCCAAAACTTTGCTATCAAAATCGTTATTAATAATAACACCGTGCGCAATATCAGGATTAGGGATTGATGCTGCAATCTCTTTGCCCAAAACAATAACCGAATTAAATCCATCAAAGCCATCATCTATAGTTTTAGGGTTATTGTGATCATAACGCCACTGCTCATCGATAACGAATTTATACTGCCAAGCGCCCGGTAGTAAATACAAGGTTAAATCCCAATTGCCCTTCTCTCCTTGTTGCATTTTAAAGACATCATCTTGCCAATCACTCATCTCGCCAGCAAGATAAACTGTTTTGGCATCAGCAGCTTGTAATGAAAAAGTGTGGGCAATCGTTCCCTCTCTGGGAGAAAGCATCGGATTTTTTTCTTTATTAACGGCTTGTCGTTGCACTTTTTCTCCATTATCCACAAGCGATCCATGGAGTTTGCTAACACCTGAACATTGATAGTGACCATCACTCCATGTCCACTCATAACTACCTATTATCTGTTTACCCTGTATTTTTGCAGAGGCTTGCGAGTAGGTGACGTCACCGCCATTAACAGACCAAGGGGGCATCGTCCAAGTAATATCCGTACCATCAATGGTTCCCATCGACCCATTATCATTTGTTAATTGGCACTGCTTCTGGGTAACCGTAAAAACCGTTTCCTCCGTCTTTCCTGAACCACCACAAAGTGAATCATCGGTCTCGGTGATTAAACTCCATTTACCCGCAACCTGAGCACAAACTGAGGAGAGGGGCTCAGAGGGGGTAACTTTGGCATCACCACACCCGGTCAGCGCCAAAAGTAACGGGGCTATCACCATCCCAGTAAAATATCTTGCTTTGTTTATTTTTCTCATACTATGCCTCTACTATGATCATCATCATCACTTCAATTTACTGATATTTATTTGCCAATTAGCGTTCGCTAAAAAGTTGTTTTTTTATTCGCTTTTCTAAATAGCTACTGTCCGCCAACAGACCGTACTATATTAACCTGAGATCTGGATAAGAAACTGCATTTATTAAGCTGTCATTACACCCGATTCGCTTGTTGACAGCTTAATGCATGGCTTCTGTTTTTTTACGCAGTAAGCTACTATTCCTGCAATAATATT
>NZ_JAHNZV010000159.1 GCF_022267535.1 Psychromonas antarctica | reverse complement strand
GTAGTTCTAGGATTAAACTATGCCGAATAGAAACTGGATCCTTACAGTCAAATGACAGTAATACCAGCACACTTATGAAATTGGACAGCATGTGTTCGGCATAGTTTTTCTTTCGGTATAAACCGCCTTATGCCGCATGCGGCATAATACGGTTTCTATGATGCTGTAAATAGCCGCGCTGGCATGGGCGCCTTTTACACTGCTTGAGTGTAGCCAATTCTTACGCCCAATCACGAACGGACGAATCGCATTTTCAGCGGCATTATTATCTAACGGAATAATACCATCCGTTAAAAACTCAACTAACCTCGACCAATTATTATTGAGATAATGTAACGCGTTACCCAGTTTTGATTGCTTAGGTGATTGTAATAGTGATTTATCCAGCCACGTACGCATCTCGTTAATAATGACGTTAGACTCTTTTTGTCGTATTGTTAATCGCGATTGATTCGATAAATCTACACACGCTTTTTCAATCTGATAAAGCTTGCCAATATAGTTCATCGCAATTTGCGCTTTGCCTGTTTTCACTTTTTGTATTTTCAGTACATCATTAAATTTTCGACGCGCATGTGCCCAGCAAGCAATTCGCGTGATGCCATTTTTCTCACAGACCGCGTTGTAACCGCCGTAATCATCGGTAACAAGATAACCACTAAAATCATCAAGCAATGAAGTCGGAACATTGCCTGCACGCGTTGGCGCATAATCAAATAAAACCACGCGCTTACCTTGCTCGCCAGCGAGTCCAACCCACATATAAGATTTGGATTGTGCCGTTTTTCCTGCCTCGTTCAATACTTGATAAGTGGTTTCATCGTAATGAATCAGAGGTTGTTCAAGCAGCCTATCTCTAAACAAATTTATCAGTGGGGTAAATATGTCACCACCGAGTTTTATCATCCAATTCGCCATGGTATTGCGAGGGATATGAATCTTTGATCGCTTGAAGATATTTTCTAAACGGTAAAGTGGCTGTGCATCTTGATATTTGCTGACGGCTATATAAGCAAACGTGGCAGCGGTGGCATTGCTTTTGGGAAATGCTTGTTTGGGCATGTCAGCACTATGGATGCCTTGCTCACAACAACGACAGGCATATTTGAATCTAATGTGACGGATAACTTGTACTTTCGCAGGGATAATTTCTAATTGCTCTGAAACTTCTTCACCTATTTTATGCAGAGTCTGACCGTCATGCGGACAGATTTTTTCTTCATCTGTTAAATCATGAATGACTTCAACACGAGGTAGGTGCGCAGGTAATGGTTTACGGCCTGCTTTTTTCTTGCCTATTTTAGGCGATTTTTCTGGTTCAAGTGCCGCTAATTCCATTTCAACAATTTGTTCTGCTTCATCAAATAGTTCTCCCTGCTCTGGGCTTTGTTTCTCACTTGATGGGGCGAATTTTTGAGAGCGAAGAAGCTTTAACTGCTCGAGTAGCGCATTAATCTCAGCATCTTTTTTTTCTAGCAAAGACTGTGCTTCAAGCAGTAAATCTTGAAGTATTTTAACGTCTGTAGGTAATTGATTATTCGTCTTTTTCATGGCGTTTATTATACTAAAGAACGCACTAAAAAACACTATAAAACAGTGCTGTAATGTAAGGTTTTATGGGGTTTCATAGCAAAAACATCGATACCATCGAGTAACCAATTTAGCTGCTGCCCATCAATACAAACCACCTCTTTTTTATTCTTCAACGGCCACTTAAATTGCGCCTTATCCAACGCTTTTAGCCATAAAATAAAACCTGTTTTATCCCACACTAATATTTTAATTTTGTTGCGACGTTTATTGGTGAATACAAATAGCTGTGATGAAAAGGGATCTAAACAAAGTGTCTCTTCAACAATCATTGAAAGTCCGTTAATGGCTTTGCGAAAATCAACGGGATCACGACAAAGATATATTTTTTCAATTGCGTTGCAAGGCCTGATCATAATTGGCTAGCACTGTTAAGCAAAGAGGTAACATCAATGCCTGCAAGTTCAACGATCACCCCATTGCATAGCGTGATTCGGCATGAGCTTGTTGGTTTTGGAGAAGGCAAATTGGATACCGTTACGGGCATTAATGGGGTGTGAATTATTGGTGGTAGTAACCCTTTTTTTATCAGCATTGAGCGAGCGTTATAAAATGCTTTTAAAGCCAGCTTATTTTGCTTGGCATAAGCAGACATTGATATTTTTTGCTGGGTAGCTTGATGAATATGATTTAGCCAGCCTTGTTGTATTTTGGTCAGAGGTTTTGTTTGCATAACGGTTCCCTTTCAAGATAAAAGGAAAGAGTGGCAGTTAATTGAAGTGTTTGTTAGATGGGGATGCTTGAGCGCTTACGTTCATCGGAGATAATCATTGGATATATTAATTAAATATTTAATGACCCGTTTACATGTTATTTCCTGATGATACCTCTCCAGATTACATTATGGTGCGTTTATAAAATGTGTTCAGCGGTTACCTGATTAGAATTTTTGTCTAACGGAAATATCCCCAAAATTATCATTTAAATATTTTATTTTAGCTTTATATTTTCAGTAGGTTACTGATGTTAGTATTTTATATGAATTCAGTTCCATCCTCTTTAATCTCATTTCTTAGATAAAAAATTGCGTAAACAATTCACAGTTATGTCACTGCACTTCAATGCCTCTTTCCTACATTATTATCCCATTAGCAAACTTGCTAAGTAATTTAAAACCTCAAATTATTAAGGAACAATGATGAAAATTTTTTTAAATAACAAGTGTAAATTAATCCTATCTACAGGCTTCGTTACATTGATGTTAACAGGCTGTGGTTCATCTACTCAAGAGGAGCAGCTTGCTTGGCTAAGCGGATGGGATAGCCAATATGAAGCAAAAATAAAAATGGTGAATGTTTGTTATAAAGAAGCGGGTGTGCATAAAGGCACGAAGCGCATCTCTAAAAGCCAACAAGAGGTGATTAATAAGTGTGAGTTTTCCTATATCACGGGGCAGGCTGATAACGACGGTATTTCACTAGAGTTGGAAACCTTAAAAAATAACGTGATGCAGTTCTAAATAAAGTTATCGAGAGCCAATGCCTCCCTCTCATGGATTTCTTGAGAACAGATTTATTAGTAGGTTGCGTAAATCTAATCTGTTTACGTCACCTGAGCATATTCCCATTAAGTCGCAAACGAACGTTAAGCGCGCGATTCAAAATTATATTAATGACGATGTAATATTAAAAGGAAACCATATTATGACCATTAAAAGCAGAGCGGTTGAAATAGCGAATGAAGCACAAAAACGAGCAGAGAATCTATCAACAGAGTTGAAGCAATCACAGACGCTGGATAAGGCAAAAGCAGCTTTCGATGAAACAGCAGAAAGGGTATTTAAAGCGGATACATCAAGTATTAAGTTAATGAATATCTTTGCTGTGTGTAGCTTATGTAGCTTGATGTTTAGTAGTCTATTTACGTTCGGTGAATATTGGGGAAATTCATTTTCGTTGAGTGAATCAACACCTGCATGGCTCTATATCATTGCAATTGTGACACTTTGTAGTTACTTGCTTGGTGCAAAGCAAGCTGTCTCGCGTGGTTTGATCTTAGTGTTGCTGGTGGCAATTGGCTGGCGTTTTTATGAAGTGATTTCTGAATCGGTTATTCATACTTCAAGTCGTAGCAGCGAAAATTATAGTTTACCTCTCGATGAGGTTGGTTTTGGCTTTTATCTATTTATGGGGAGCTTACTGATGGTTATTATTACTATGCTGAAACCTGGTTACCAAGCTAATACTCTGTTTTGGGGAAAGCTCATACAAAAATAAATTGAGACTCTGATGTGAGTTGTCATCAATGTATGGTGATTCATCTTTATTCATGGAGACTGTCATGCAATTTAAACCACGCAAGCAACATGTTTATAGTGCCCTTAACCGTGTCGGTAAAGATTATATTGTTGGGGATATTCACGGGCAGTTGAAGCAACTCTTTAAGCAACTGGCTTCTCTTAAATTTGATTTTAAATTGGATAGGTTATTTTGCACTGGTGATTTAATTGGTAGAGGAAGCGACAGCATTGGTTGTTTAAATTTATTAACTGAGAAGTGGTTTTATTCGGTGATGGGAAACCATGAGCAACTTTTTATACTGGGATTTAAATCATCTAAATTTTGGGACCATTTAAAATCAGACCATGGGCAATGGTTAACCGACAACTTAGATCGTTTTGATCTGCTGATGCGTTGGAAAACGCTGATTGAAATAGCGATGCCATTAACGCGCACAATTGAAGTGAATGGCTTAACAGTCGGTGTGTCACATGCATCTGCAACGCATGATTGGTCGACATTACAAAGCGGGACTTTATCGGACGATGATATTTGGCAAACCTTATGGAGTCGTCCGTTGGCAGAAAAAGGGGGCTGTTTAACCATTGATTCTGTTGATTATGTTGTACATGGGCATACACCCGTGCAATCTGTCGTTAACGTGAATAATCGCTTTTGGATAGATACTTACTGTGAGCTTACGGCAGCGTAGCTCAACTTCCATTTTTTGTTCTGATTTAATACGGGTAACTCATCCATCAGGACTTAATTATGTCAAATCCAGAGCAACTTAGTAGCGTTATTACTGCATTTGAGCA
>NZ_JAHNZV010000158.1 GCF_022267535.1 Psychromonas antarctica | reverse complement strand
GACGAATATTGAATAAAGCATTACAACTCAATCTCACCGCAAAGTGACGAGTAAAAGTGATCGGCATGAATGAGAATGACTGATCGGCTTCGGTGAGAATGAGTGATCGACATCATGAGAATACGCAATCATCGTTATTACCATTATTATCATCGGAACAGCCAGAAAGCGCTGCAATCATAATAGCTAAACCAAGATAGCTAAGTTTGTGCTGTTTAATATATTTCATAGCGCCCCCTTATTTAACAGTGATAACTAATTTGGCAACGGGATTTAACCAGCGGTGGACACTGCTATTAAGATCTGACATGCCACCAGTGGGATCATTATCACCGATATTACCTGGGTGAATGTGAACGGTTTGATTACCTTCATTACTACTTACGCCTGCTCCTCCGGTGCCAGCATTGCCGCTTGGATCTGCGGGTATACCTGGAGTACCGGGCATGCCGCCGCCATTAATGATTTCATCGTTAATTTCTGTTCCTGCGTCATAGGCATTTAGCATTATTGTATAAGTGCCTGCTTCAGTCGGAATTTTCCAACTATCTAAACCAACAAAACCATCATTGGTTGGCAGCATCATCGCGCTGACAGAAAGATACATATTAGGACCCGTATCCAAGCTACCCATGGAGGTAACACCTGCCATCGTCGGAGCGGAAGTAAGATCTAATGTGGCACCACCGGCACTCATTACTGCTGTTTTTAAATCGGCAGTATTACCGCCTTCAGCCATTTTTTGTAATGCAAGACTTGCTTCTTCACCTAAGTGGAAGAGGGCTGTTTGATCATCATTTGCAGCGATTAAAATAGGGGTAAATGCAATGGCATGAGTTAGGTTGACTAATTTAATATCGATATCAGCGGCTTGAACTTGTGTGGCGACGAAAAGAGTGGATGCAACTGTTAGTGACGTAAGTGTATGTTTGAATTTCTTGACTATCTCCTTTTAGTAAGTGAAGACAGTCTAAGTAATAAATATCCCAGAGAGGTTACTCAGTTATCACAAAAGTATCCCAAGCTAAATTTTTCTATCCATAACAATATACTGAATACCACTTTTCAGGTTATCAGGAATGATTAATTCTGCCGCGCCACCAAGAAACTAAAAAGCAACGAGCATGACTCATCACCCAGTTTTCTAAGCCTTGGCTAAATGTGGCTTCCGTATAGGTGTAATTTGATGCGCCCATTACGGCAACAAAAACCTGTGCGGCTCGACATTCACCGGCAGCACTGGGATCAGTAATGTTCATGGTGGGACCACAGTAATCAACAAAGAGTTTTTCACCTACTTTGTGATTTTGGCGCATTGATGGTTTATGACATTTCAACCAAACGTTGTATTGCCGACAGCAGTGACTGTAACTATAAGCACCTTCTAGATACCGTTCAACATACTCCTGCCAGAGCAAAAGTAATGTCATGGTTTTTGGCCTTCATTCTTGTAGCTGGACAGTCCAGTCGGGTAATGCAAATTGCTTTGTCCGAGGCTATTCGACGATGGCGGAGTAAACAGCCATATTTTAGTCTTAAGATCACTTTAAGTTTACGTATAAAGATGTGTACCGTTGCCATGGTTATTCCCGCAAATGAAACCAAGAAGAATAACCGTTAAAAACACCTACAGGTAGACAAACAAGTACAAACCATGAACAATAAAATTTTCGCCAAAAGTGGTCGGCATGGATGCTAACGTGCAACAATTTAACTAAAAGTTAACGCGTGTTTAATATCATTATAATATACTTAACATAAATAGTTACGTTACAATATCGACTCATTAAAATAAGAGACGTATTATGCGAAATTTATTGACTAACTCTCACTGGCAAAAGCGCGATCTTATCTTTTTTGGTTTTGCCATACTTTGTTTAACCCCCCTTATCACGTCCCCGATAGCATTAGTTATTGGCTTTACATTGGTTACACTTGGATTAATTCCAAAGCATCTTGATATTAATCACCTGACTAAAAAAATGCTCTCTTATTCAATCATCGGCTTGGGCTTTGGTATTAACTTTGAGCAAGCAATTAGCGCAAGCAAAGATGGCATCGGACTGATTTTAATTTCTATTTTTAGCACCTTAACAATTGGTACGCTGCTAACCAGAGCGATGAAAATAGACCGAAAGACAGGCCATTTAATCGCTTCTGGTACAGCCATTTGCGGAGGTAGCGCCATTGCCGCTATCGCGCCAGCCATTAATGCCAAAGGCGACCAAACATCACTGGCACTAGCAGTTGTTTTTATACTCAACTCTGTTGCATTATTCGTTTTTCCGCTACTGGGGCATTTGCTGAACATGAGTCAACATGCTTTCGGCGTATGGTGCGCCATAGCAATCCACGACACGTCTTCAGTAGTTGGTGCTGCATCAGCTTATGGGGATCAAGCATTAGTCACTGCTACCACGCTAAAACTGGCACGCGCTTTATGGATAGTTCCTGTGACCTTTATCAGTGCACTGATGTTTAAAGGTGCGAGTAAAAAAATAACAATTCCATATTTTATACTCTTTTATTGCATAGCGATTCTGACCACCCATTTCCTTCCTGAATATTCATCTGTTTATGCGCAGATCTTCAGTGTGTCAAAACAAACCTTAGTATTATGTTTATTCCTTATTGGCTGCGGTATCACCTTTCGCAAAATAAAAGAAGCGGGCGCGAAACCTCTTGCCCTGGGAATTTTTCTATGGGTAATCATTGCCAGTAGTTCACTCGCCTATATTGAGCTAATAATGTGAATTAAAGTCAGTATTTACTCACGCATAGTTTGCTTATGCTTAAGCAGATATAGGACCAATAAACTAAAGGCAGATAGGTTCAGTGCGGCCGAGAGCAAGCCGCTGCTAAAAATAGAAAGCAGTATACACAGCAAAACAGCAGTAATTATTAATTTCCCTACAAACATAACGACCCCTTAGTGCTTAGCGATAGCACTATTATCCCGTTAACTCCGACTAAATAGGAAATAGCTTAATCATCTAACTAATAACTAATGTGTAATAATAGTATGCTGCATTTATACTCCTGATATTTCCGCTGCATTGTCAGAACTAATAATAAGACGTTGAAAAAATAAATAAACAAATAATTAGCAGATTTGATCTAACGCTTTGAGTGATGGTTATCGAATGCTGCAACACAATATTAATTTTCATGCTAAGCCCCTGCAGGGCAAGCAATATTACATATTGAAGCTACAGGAGAATTGCATATACCAATCAGCCTAATTTATAACTTATATTGTTCACACTCACTTGATAATATTGAGGTACAATTTTAAACTAAACACGTCATTTTCCGTCAAATTAGAAGTAATATGAAAACAGAAGTTAAGCTAAGGGCTCTAGAAAAAGAAGATTTGCGTTTCGTGCATCAACTAGATAATAATCGCCACATAATGTCTTATTGGTTTGAAGAGCCATATGAATCTTTTGGTGAGCTTGAGGATTTATATATTAAGCATATCCATGATAATACAGAACGACGATTTATCGGCACTAATAAGGAAAATGAATCGATTGGTCTTGTTGAATTAATTGAAATCAACTATATCCACAGGAATGCTGAATTTCAGATAATAATCACCCCAAATTTCCAGGGAAAAAATTATGCTAGAGCACTGATCAATAAAGCGCTTGATTATGCTTTTACAATATTAAATCTGCACAAAATTTATTTGGTCGTTTCTGAAAATAACCATAAAGCAATACACCTCTATAAAAAATCAGGTTTTATCGAAGAGGGATGTTTAGTTCAGCAGTTTTTCACCAATGGAAAATACTGGGATGCAATCCGTATGTATAAATTACAAGAGCAATACTTAGCCAATGAGCAAACAAAGCAAAACTAAACCTATTAACTATGCTCACAGTCCATAAAATTATCACCTGATTAGTATTATACCAATCCGCTTAATATTGTGATCTCTTTTAGGAAATGAGGCTCCAGCCTAACCTCTTGTATTGCGTGGTTAAAACCTCACTGCCAAATAAAAAAACAGACCAGTTAAATAGTCGGATGAGTATCAAAGGGGTTCGTTATTGGGTGCTTGGCGATGGTCAGGACTCGCAGAGCTCATCCGCTCGTGACACTTGCCTAACGGCAAACTCGCCCTACTCGAGAGTAGGTCATCCATAAATCAGCACAATTAAAAAAGCCCCACCAGAATTAACCAGTGGGGCTATTTTAATTAGGCGCTTGGCGATGGTCAGGGCTCGCAGAGCTTGTCCGCTCGTGACACTTGCCTAGCGGCAAACTCGCCCTACTATCAGATGATCTGAAGCCAACTTCATTGGTACTTTTAACCTATCCCCATATGAGAGTAGGTCTGAGCAAAAGCAACACAATTAAAAAAAAACCCAGGAAGCATAGCTTTCTGGGTTTATTTAATTGGGCGCTTGCCGATGGTCAGGGCTCGCAGAGCTCACCCGCTCGTGACACTTGCCTAGCGGCAAACTCGCCCTACTATCACATGTTTTGAATGCCACTGCGTGGCTGCTCTTTATTTCCCATGCTCGAGTAGTCATCGCGTTAAGCGCTTAAACGAAAAAATCCCTGCTGACATAGTCAACAGGGATTTTCCGTTTATTAGGCGCTTGGCGATGACCTACTCTCACATGGGGAGACCCCACACTACCATCG
>NZ_JAHNZV010000157.1 GCF_022267535.1 Psychromonas antarctica | reverse complement strand
GTTATAGATTTAATCGTCGTTTCACGCTTGAGGATATGCTGCCTCGGTTTATGTTCGTTGCCTTACGTACTCCGCCTATGCCACAACGCTATTTAAGCATGGCTGAGCTTTATGGGTAATCAGGAAACGTTTAATGGATTACGGCTTTCACGCGCCTACCATGTCATTCCCAGTCGCCGGCACATTAATGATTGAACCGACAGAATCGGAGAACTTAACAGAGCTAGATAGATTCTGTGATGCAATGATTGCTATCCGTCATGAAGCGAGCAAAGTTGAATCGGGTGAATGGACGTTACAAGATAACCCACTAGTGAATGCTCCTCATACCCAGGTTGATCTAATGGAAACAGAATGGACACATACATACTCGCGTGAATTAGCTTGTTTCCCATCAGAATTCAGCAAAGGTGCTAAATACTGGCCAACAGTCAATCGCGTAGATAATGTTTTTGGAGACCGTAATTTAATCTGTTCTTGCCCGAGTATTGACAGTTATATTGATAAGTAACTAGAGGTGAAGCTTACGAGATGAAAACGAGTAAGCTTAAGGAATTGATACCCAATGGTTCTGGGGGATCAATTCAATCATAATAAATATCAATGATGGAGTTATAAACCGATGTCTGAACAATTACTAATGACGCCTTTACATTCTATGCATGTAGAAATGGGTGGGAAAATGGTACCTTTCGCCGGCTATGATATGCCCGTGCAATATGCGCTAGGTGTACGTAAAGAGCATTTACATTGTCGCGAAGCAGCGGGATTATTTGATGTTTCACATATGGGGCAATTGCGTCTTATCGGTGAAAAAGCACCCCATGTCATGGAGTCTCTTGTTCCTGCCGACATTATAGATTTACCAGTGGGCAAACAACGATATGCTTTTTTTACTAATGAGCAAGGTGGAATTAACGACGATTTGATGGTAACAAATTTTGGTGACCACTTGTTTATTGTTGTCAATGCCGCATGCAAAGCTGAAGATATCGCACATTTGCAAGCTAATCTATCTGCTGATGTAAGATTAGAGGTTATTGAAGATCGTGCGTTACTTGCATTACAAGGCCCGCAAGCAGCACAAGTCTTAGCGAACTTAAATCCAATGATCAATGAAATGGTCTTTATGGACGCGGCAATAATACAACTTGCGGGCATAGAATGTTATGTCAGTCGCTCAGGTTATACCGGCGAAGATGGTTTTGAAATATCAGTGCCAGCTAAAAATGCCCAAGCCCTAGCGGGTGAGTTACTTGCTTTTACGGAAGTAGAATGGATTGGTCTTGGTGCACGAGATTCATTACGGCTTGAATGTGGTTTATGTTTATACGGTCATGATCTAGATCCAACAACGACACCTGTTGAAGCCAATTTATTGTGGGCTATCGGTAACGTTCGACGTTATGATGGCAATCGCTCTGGTGGTTTCCCCGGAGCGGAACTAATCTTAGAACAAATTAAAACTAAAAATATTAACCGTAAGCGAATTGGCGTAGTAGGTAACACTAAAGCACCAGTACGTGAAGGCAGTAAATTATTCGATGGCGCAGATAATGAAATTGGTATTGTCACAAGTGGCACTTTTGGTCCATCAAAAGGCCTGCCGGTTGCAATGGCCTATATGGACACTAACTTTATCGCTATTGGCACGGAGATTTTTGCCGAAGTTCGAGGTAAAAAGTTGTCTATGACAGTTGAAAAAATGCCCTTTGTGCCACAACGCTATCATCGTGGTTGATAATAGAAAAACACTTAAAAATTAAGTGATAGCGAATTGATTTTCCACTTTTTTTAGCCTTTACAGTTTTTTAACAGCAAGCTACCTCAAAGCTAATTTCAGCACTTTGAGGTGGATTGATATGTCGCGTTAAGCTTAAAGTACATGTGATTTTATGTGAATCAGTTAGTTACACAACATTACATCTATTTTTTTTAATACAGAAGCTCTGTTCGTATTCGCTATTCATCTACGTTCGGATAGCTTCAATAAGAAGTGCAGGTGAACTAATGTTTTCTATTTTCGATATTTTTAAAATAGGAGTTGGACCTTCCAGTTCACACACTAACGGGCCAATGTTGGCAGGGCATCAGTTCAGCCAAAAACTCCCCTCTATGACCCCTTCTGTTGCACGAATAAAAATCGATTTATATGGTTCACTGTCGTTAACAGGCCGAGGGCACCATACTGACAAAGCAATCATTCTAGGTTTACTAGGTCACAGACCAGACACAATTGACATTCAACGTACTAACCAAATCTACAAAACCAGCGTCGCTAATCGCTCTTTACGGCTATATGGGGCACATTCTATTCATTTTAATAGTGAATCCGATATCGTTTTTCACAGTAGTAATTTACCGAAACATGAAAATGGCATGAGTATTTCTGCATTTAGTGAGCAAAATAAATTACTTGAAAAAGAGATTTACTATTCAGTGGGCGGAGGCTTTATAGTCACGGAAAGTGAATTTGAAAATGGCGCTAAGTGTCACGCTACTGAAGTTGAGTTTCCTTTTAAAAACGCTGAAGAGATGCTAAATCAGGCAGAGATCAACGGCTACAGCCTAGGGGGACTGATCCTGAGAAATGAATTGGCTTTCAGAAGTGATGAAGAGATAAGTCAAATGACCGATTTGATTTGGCACACCATCACCTCATGTGTCAATGAAGGTCTGAGAACAGAAGGCATTCTTGAAGGAGGCCTGAACGTAACCCGTCGGGCGGCAGCGTTATTAAAACAGCTAGAAGCTAATCAGGTTTTAACTAACGATCCGATGGAGATAATGGACTGGGTGAACGCTTATGCATTTGCAGCAAGTGAGCAGAATGCCGCCGGTGGTAAAGTAGTCACTTCGCCAACTAATGGTGCATCAGGAGTGATTCCCGCTGTTCTTATGTATTATAACCAATTTATACAACAACTTGAGATTAAACAGCTGCGTGATTTTTTTGCCGTTGCAGGTGCAATTGGTATGCTTTATAAAATGAATGCGTCTATATCTGGTGCAGAAGTTGGTTGCCAGGGGGAAATAGGTGTATCCACTTCAATGGCAGCAGCAGGATTAACATCGCTAAGAGGTGGCAGTAATGAACAGATCTGTGTTGCAGCGGAAATAGCCATGGAACATTCTCTAGGTATGACCTGCGATCCAATTGCTGGACTTGTTCAGGTGCCTTGTATTGAGCGTAATGCTATGGGGGCGATTAAAGCTATCAACGCTTCTAGAATGGCATTGAAACGTACAAGTAATTGTCTGATATCATTAGATAAAGTAGTAAGTACTATGTATCAGACAGGAAAAGACATGAATAAGAAATACCGAGAAACATCACTCGGAGGCTTGGCTATTATTCATATTGGACCACCCTGCGAATAAATGCTAATTTCCTAGTAGTACTTATGCGAATATGCAAATATTGTTTGCAGCTAGCGAGCTTTTACTTTAGTAAGCATAAATAGATAACCAGAAAACTTGCTATTATTTATTAGCAAAGCGAAGCAACTGTTCGCAGAACATATTCGCTTCCGTCATAAAAGGCGCGTGAGATGATTGATTGAAAATATATTGCTCTGTATTAGGTAACACCTTACCTATCACTTCGGCTACATCAACCGGAACAAGGGCGTCTAAACGGCCATATAAACGCAGCATAGGTACAGGAATCTGTGTAAGTTGAGGCCGTAAATCGATTTCAGACAACATTTTCAGACCCGCTAATAAAGAATCAAAGTCAGGTAGAGGACGAGACAAAACGGCCTGCTTAAGTTGCTTAACATCTTTTCGTGCTGATGGACTGCCCATAGACTGTAAAGCCATAAAGCGTTCGATGGTAGTTTGAAAGTTTTCCATCAGTTGCTCAGTGAAGACAGTTAGTACATCAGGCTGTATGCCACGCCACATGTTAGGTTCTTTATCTGCTGAAAACTTAGGTGAACTAGCGACAGTAACAAGCTTATTTACATAGTCTGTATGATATATAGCCATATGAGTTGCAACTAAACCGCCTAATGACCAACCAACCCAAATCGCATTTTTGGGTGCGTCGACCATTAATTGTTCCGCGATCTCCTCTAGATTTTGTGCATTACAATGCGCGCTGTGTCCATAACCGGGCAAGTCCACTACATGCACTCGAAAATCGACATCAAGCACATCTACTATTTGTTGCCAAACAGCTCCATTCATCCCCCAACCATGTACTAATACAAGATCATGCCCTTGTCCTGATACTTGCCAATATAATGCATTGCTCATACTCTAAATATCCCTTAGCTTTTTCATAGTTAGTATTATAACACTTGGGTGATAACGCTTAAACGAAAAACCCCCACCCTTCTTTCGAAGGGTGGGGGGTTATCGTGCTCTTTATAATAAAAAGGGGCGCTTGGCGATGGTCAGGGCTCGCAGAGCTCGTCCGCTCGTGACTCTTGCCTAGCGGCAAACTCGCCCTACTCGAGAGTAGGTCATGCATAAATCAGCACAATTAAAAAAGCCCCACCAGAACTAACCAGTGGGGCTATTTTAATTAGGCGCTTGGCGATGACCTACTCTCACATGGGGAGACCCCACACTACCATCGGCGCGGCTGCGTTTCACTTCTGAGTTCGGAAAGGGATCAGGTGGTACCACAGTGCTATGTTCGCCAAGCAAA
>NZ_JAHNZV010000156.1 GCF_022267535.1 Psychromonas antarctica | reverse complement strand
TCAAATGCAGTAATAACGCTACTAAGTTGCTCTGGATTTGACATAATTAAGTCCTGATGGATGAGTTACCCGTATTAAATCAGAACAAAAAATGGAAGTTGAGCTACGCTGCCGTAAGCTCACCAATATTCCAACGACTTATATATAATTCATCGATTGCATCTTTACTGTGTAATTTATTCTCGCATAGTGTTGTCACGAGAATTTTATGCCTTACTTTTAGTTCTCTTACAGAAATGGTTTTTGGTGTTGATTTATATTGCTCTACACTCATCCATTCAGGCCTTTGTGGACGTTTATAAGTGACGATATGATCGTATTTTCCAATTTGTTTACCTGTTCTAAAATCTGCTTTTTTAGCCCGTCCGCCATTTTGTCCAAAAATACCCTCTACACCTTCTTTTTGCAGATGAGAAAATAGCCAATAGCTACTGTAAATCGCGTCACCTATGACTAAATCACCTTTTTTAAAGGTATCTAAACTTGATCTAAGCATGGTATGTTCATCAGCTCCTTTTCCTTTGTAAGGCGCTATTTGAGCATTAACGGCAGCTCCACTTTCGAGGCAAAATACACCTAATGCTCGACAGATAGGAAACCCTAGCCCCTTTTTTTGAGCAGACTGCTGAGGGTATTTTTCTTGATTTTGAACTGTATCAGGCAATGTAAATGTTGTTCCATCAACTAAGTAAATATTACCTTTGATACCATTCCGATTATCGATTTTTTCTTTGGTAGCATTTCCTGTATAGCGAACTAATTTTTTTATCAAATCTAAAGGTATCTTTTGTCTACTCCGACAAAAAGATCCTGTTGAAGTGCTAATATTTATAGGCAACTCATCAATATTATCAATGATGAATTCATTAACAACGTGAGCACATGAACGATCAGGGCTAAGCGCTTGCTTGATAAACATCGCAAGTGTAATGCTGGGAGTAAAAATTCGTTCTCGCCACTTGGAAGTAGCGTTCTTGATTATTGCGGAAATCTGTTCAGATTCTAATATATTTAGGAAATCGTCTCCGTCAAAGTTAGGGTTGTTTTTTGATATGTTTACGGGATATTTAGTGTTAAAATTATTCATGCAGTCAGGGCTAATTGTATTGGTTTGTGGTGAACTTATTATATAATTTTCTCTGGCTGCTCACCTCTAAATCTAAAACAATTATCCCTTGAATTTACAAAAAACAGCTTAATGCAGTGCCATTCGGGTCTGCCCTATCTCTTTAAGTGCCGTACTTAAAAGGTCATGGAAGAAAAGATGCTGCAGAGGGCTATCATCAGTAATCGGTACGTGTAACGTGATCACCGAAGAATGAGCGCTTGAAACGACAAATACGAGTGACAAGGCGAGGCAAGTAAACACTTTTGTCTTTTTGAACATCACTTTACCTCATGTTTATGTGCAAGTTATAGCGTACCGCAATTTTATGCTGCACATGTAAGCACCATTTTCCTTGCGGATTTTGCACATTGTACTCGGCTTAATTGATAATATATTGCACTATCGTACAAAAAAACCAAATTAGTCAAATTAAGGTGACAGATCGCAAGCATATAACAAATTCCCATCTCATAATACACTCAAACCATCGCTTATAAATCTGCGAAGACAATGACATAAAATATTTTTTGAGGATTTAAATCTAGGATCTTCACTAGGTTATATCAAGACTTGAAATTATTGCAAACAGCCACAAATTGGTCACTATACACCCGTAAATGATTGTGTAGAGGTTGGGAAATCGCGGCATCGAAATCGCTTTCTAGGCCCTTTATTTAAGACAGCCCCTAACATAAATTCTGTTACTGGTTATAAACGGTAAGAATCCAAGGCAACAAAATTAACACGGAAGCTTAAAAGCTTTTTTATCTTTATATTATGCATCCAGCGCCATCGCGTTTAGCACGATATTGTTGTAACTCACCATGCCAATAATTTTACCGTTTTCAATAACAGGAGCACGACTGACACCAAAGCGCTCAAATAAACGTGCACAGTATTTAACATGCATATCAGGTGCGACAGAAAGTGCAGGTTTGGTCATTATTTCATAAATATTAGTACGCTCACTAGAACGGTTTTGTGCTAGAACTTTCTTAGCAATATCATTCATTAAAACGATACCGTACTCATCATCTTCGTGACGCTTATTCACGATTAATGCTTTTACTGCATGTAACCGGGCTAATCGTATTCCTTCTTTAACGGTCGTTACTCCAGCGACCATCACATAAGTATTGGCCATAACATCTCTTACTCTAATAACCTTATTAGGATTCATAACTCGTCCTCTACTACCTTCGTTAATCGCTCTATCTGATGGGTAACCCCAACTGCGTCTTCAATATCGATTTGAATAGCAATCCCCTGCCCCGATTCCTGTTCAAATTCACCGATCTTATTAATTGTCTCTAATACTTTCCTAGATAAGTGTTCTTCTACCACAAATAACAACACGTCTTTTTGAACGTCTAATGTTAGACCAAAAAAAGTGGTTTTTTGATTTAACCCCTCTCCCCTTGCATTATTAATTACAGTAGCGCCAGTAGCGCCAGTAGCGCCTGCTGAGCGCGCCGCATCTAAAACAGCATCTGTCTTTGTATCTTCTACAAAGGCAATTATTAGTTTAAAGCGCATTATCTTTCTCCTTAGAATCTGCTTTTGAGTTTAACCACTGGGTAATTTGCGCATATGCCATTACTGAAATAATTGGAAATAGACTGGCAAATGCAATAAGCCCAAAACCATCGATAACAGGGTTTCTTCCCGGCACGGTTGAAGCCAATCCTAAACCTAATGCGGTAACTAATGGCACCGTCACGGTAGAGGTTGTCACTCCTCCAGAATCATAAGCAAGCGGTATTATTAGTTTTGGCGCAAAATGTGTTTGTATAATAACCACTAGATAGCCCCCCATAATGTAGTAATGAATCGGATCACCAACAACGATCCGATAACTGCCTAAGGAAATTCCAAATGCAACACCTAATGCAACCGCGACACGTAAACCATTAACACGAATGGCCCCTGCCGAGACCTGGTTGGCTTTAATCGCCACGGCAATCAAGGACGGCTCTGCAATAGTTGTGCTAAATCCGATGGCAAATGCGAACAGATAAATCCAATAATAATCAATCCAGCTCAGGGATGTTGTGATGTCATCTTTAAAAGAGTAAAGAAATTCTGGTGCCGTTAATTGCTTCGCCATGGTTTCACCCAAGGGGAAAAGTGCGAGTTCCAGCCCTAATAAAAAAAGCGACAGCCCTAGAATCACATAGAAAAATCCTAATATAACCGTTGCCAAATTTGCTATTGGCTTTCTTAAAACTGCAATTTGAAATCCAAAGATAATGGTCGCAATAGGAATGACATCGACCACAGTGCCAATAAACGTATCCGTGAATTGCGACAGATTTATCATGATAAAACCATCCCATATAGCATGACAAAGATCATCGGGAGTAGTGAAGCAAATGCAATCAACCCGAACCCATCCAGCATAGGATTTCGGCCTTTAATTGATGATGCAAGCCCAACACCCAAAGCGGTGACGAGTGGCACGGTGATGGTTGAGGTGGTCACGCCGCCGGAATCGTAAGCAATACCAATAATGGTTTCGGGGGCAAACCAAGTAAGCACGATGACACCAATATAACCTCCCGTAATCATCACATGGATAGGCCAACCTTTAAGTATACGCACCACACCTAAGACAATTGCTATACCCACTGATATTGCCACCGTAAGCCTCAATCCATTAGCATAGTTGTCCATATCTTCACTGGTTTGCGGGATCACACCACCTTCTGCGGCTACTTCTGCAGCTTCATGGGCTACAGCCGTCAATGCTGGTTCAGCAATTGTAGTGCCAAAACCCAAGCAAAATGAGAATAAAATCAGCCAAAAAAGGCTGCCTTTTCTAGCGAAAGATTTGGCCATACTTTCACCAATAGGAAATAATCCCATATTTAGGCCGAAAACAAAGAATGTCAGGCCGAGAACGACAAAAAGTAGACCCAACAAAATGGGCAATATATTTGGAAGTGGCTCTTGTAACACAACCAATTGAAAGAAAGCGATCACACAGACTATAGGTAAAAGATCACGCAAGCTTCCGAGCATTGCTTTAAATAATGCAATCAGTGCTTTCATGGCCCCCTCCTTTAGAATCTCACTTATTATTGCGCAAATATTAAAATCACGTTCATTATTACCTTTTTTCACTTGCATAAATGAGAGGGTTAGCGCGATTATCTCGCTGCATATCAAGATATTGCCATTTATCATCAGAGAAGACAGTCATAAAAACTGTGTAACAACTTCTTTATGCGCTAACTTATGCATATGAAGTTGTGGATAGCGACGGGTAAGATTTGATGCTTGATTCGCGCAGCGAGTCAACGCTGGTGAGCTGTTGCCAATCGGATAGAAAAAGATATAAATATCCTGTTCAAATTAACATATCTTTGATAAAAGACTTTTATTCTTCTTATACTCTTATATCTTATACAAAACAGGTGCAGGCGGTGTTAAGCGTGAGCTTACGGCTGCATAGTTTGACTTGGGCGGTTAGCCCAATTCAGTCTTTTTTGGAAAGCAAGTCAGCCGTTACTCACTATTTTCTAGATAATTCCATGGCAGGTAATTTTCTGGGTTGGCTT
>NZ_JAHNZV010000155.1 GCF_022267535.1 Psychromonas antarctica | reverse complement strand
CCTTTACAAGAAAGGACTTTGATTTTTTTGAAATCACATCAACAATAAGTGTCCACACAGATTGTTTGATTAAATTGTTAAAGAGCGTGCCTTTCGGCGAGGTGCGTATATTACGCTACCAGCGAACGATGTCAACGGTTATTTTATCTTTCTAATCAACGTTAAACGTCATTAAAAGTAACCTCTTTCATTCTCAGTCATTGGCGTTGCAGCCCGTGTCTGTGGGGTCGCATTATAGGGATATCGATCACGTTGGCAAGTGTTTTCTACATAAAATAAGGTTATTTCTACAATTAGTTTTTATACCCTATTTACAAACAAGTTATCCACATTTGTGCAGATGTTATACACAGTTCCGTTGTTTTCCCATTATAGATTTTTGGCGATACTCGCAAGATCATTAAATACAGCAGTTGCTAATTTTTCCCCTTCGGGTGTAATTGCCTTCCCTGTTCTAACTAAATAATTTGTGGCTATCCCAGCAGCAATGCCCGCTTGTAGATCTGACACTTTATCACCAACCAGAATAGAGTTGCTTACATCAATGTTCAATTCTTCAATTGCACTCAGTAACATTCCCGGTTTTGGTTTACGACACTCGCAGTCAATTTTAAATTCCCCGATGCCTTTTTCGGCATGATGCGGGCAATAATAAATACCATCTAAATCGACACCACGATCTGCTAATGACCAATCCATCCATTCAGTTAGCGTGTTAAATTGCTGTTCAGAGAAATAACCACGTGCTATACCTGATTGATTTGTAATAACGACCAATAGATAATCTTTTTCTTTAAATTTTTTGCAAGCTTCAATGGCCCCCTCAATGAACTCGAAATCATCAACTATTGAAACATAACCTTTATCTACGTTTAATACGCCATCTCGATCAAGAAAAATTGCACGTTTCCCATTAGCTACTGTCATATTACTTCCTTCTTTGTTCCAGACATTTTAAAAAATGTTATTATGCCATTCATCTCTATTCCCTACTATTTATAAAGAGTACCTTATGTTACGTATTTTTGTTGTTTCCAGCTGCACCCTTTTATTGAGTGCATGCAGTCACTTTCAATTTTCATCTAACCTAGACAAAGATAATTTCAGTAATTACTTTAAACCTTCACAAGTCACCGTTTATGAAAAAGATCAGCTTATCGGACTTGATTATGTTTTTATCGCGTCAGTAACAGGTAGCAGCTGCCAAGAATCAGTAAATGATCGCCCTGCCGATATTAAACAAGCAAGAACCAATGCGCGAATAAGTGCTGCTGAGTTGCATGCTAATGCAATTGTTTTTCAGTCCTGTTTAACTTTTGAACCAGATCAAAGCTGTATTTCAAATATAATCTGTTACGCACAAGCGTTTGATATCAGCCCTCCACAATAAGAGCCATTATTTTGTTTACTAACACGCAATTAAAAAGCATCGGTTTTATTCACTCTCCTTATAAAGAGAAATTTGCTGTACCCCGACAATCAGGCTTAGTACCAAGTGCCAAAGCAGAGCTTGAGATATTGCCTCCCTATAACGATATGAATGCATTTTTAGGTTTAGAGTCCTTTACTCATTTATGGCTGGTTTTTGTTTTCCATAAAAATAGAGATTCAATAGAAGAAAACAGATGGCAGCCAATGGTCCGCCCTCCTCGACTCGGTGGCAATAAACGCATAGGTGTTTTTGCGACTCGTTCGCCATGCAGGCCCAATCCTATCGGCCTATCACTGGTAGAGTTTCATGGCATTAAACAAGTAAGGGGAAAGATCTTTTTACAGCTAAGTAATATCGATTTAGTTGATGGCACCCCTATTGTTGATATCAAACCCTATATCCCATACGCAGATGCGAAACCCGATGCACTTGCAGGATTTGCTCAGGAAATGCCGCAACCTTTAATGGAAGTACACTTTTCCAAACAGGCTTTGCAAATTATTGAACAGGTAAATCATAGTTACCCAGAGTTACAGCAATTAGTCACCGAAGTGTTACAGCAAGATCCTCGCCCGGCTTATAAAAAGGATAGAGCCGATTCAAAAATATATGCAGTGCACCTGTCCAATTTTAATATCTCTTGGATTAATGAAGGGGAGATCACTACTGTGATGGATATTGAACCTCTCGTTTAGCAAGGTAATAACCTGTAAATGCGCCAATGGCGGCCCCAAACAAATGACTTTCAAAAGAGACTTGAGGTGTTGATGGCAGCACCCCCAAAACTAATCCGCCATAAAAAAACAGGGTTATCAGCGAAATAATAAGAGAAGTAATTTGCCGACGCACAAAACCATAAACAAGTAGATATCCCCATAACGCATAAATCACACCACTCATTCCAATATGCACACTATTACCACGCGCAAATAACCACACCAGCGCGCCTGTAGTAATAATAAAAAAAATAAACAAAAGCCAAAACCGCTTTACGCTTTGTACAGCAATTAACATCCCCAATATTATAAAAGGGAAAAAGTTACTCATTAAATGCGCTAGGCTGGCATGTAAGAATGGTGCAAACAAAATACCCGGCAGATTTTCTGTCGCGCGCGGCAAGATTCCCCATTGATTTAAATTAATAGGCAGTAATATATTTAAGACAAAAACTAACGAACAAACGAGCATAATAGCGCAGCTGTATTTTACAGCTAACAGATAACGTTTCATGGTTGATCCTTTGCATGAGGCAATGACAGGGGTAAAATAACTGAAAGTAGAGCGAATACTCAATTTTATTTTGCAATATTGAGCAACAAACCTTTGGAAGTGGCAATTCCGCTGTTAAAATCCCAGCTCATTTAATACTGCTCGGGCCAACTAAGGATTTCTATGCGCACCACCAACTATTTACTTTCAACTCAAAAAGAAGCTCCAAGTGATGCTGTCATTGTCAGCCACCAACTAATGTTACGTGCAGGCATGATCCGTAAACTTGCATCCGGCTTATATACGTGGCTGCCCACAGGTTTACGTGTATTGCGTAAAGTTGAAAATATTGTACGTGAAGAGATGGAACGAGCAGGTGTGGTTGAAATACTGATGCCCGTTGTACAACCAGCGGATCTTTGGATCGAAACGGGCCGTTGGGATAAATATGGCGGAGAACTTCTGCGTATTAAAGATCGCCATACTCGTGATTTTGTTTTGGGTCCAACGCATGAAGAAGTTGTCACAGAACTGGTACGTAAAGAAGTAAACAGCTACAAGCAGCTTCCGTTGAAACTTTTCCAAATCCAGACCAAATTTCGTGATGAAACACGTCCCCGTTTTGGTGTCATGCGTGCCCGTGAGTTTACCATGAAAGATGCTTACTCTTTCCATCTTGAACAGGACTGTCTAGAAAAAACCTATCAGGATATGTTCAATGCCTACTGCCGCATTTTCGAACGGCTAGGTCTTGAATACCGTCCCGTCATTGCTGATACAGGCAGCATCGGCGGCAGTGCGTCACATGAATTCCACGTACTAGCACCAAGTGGTGAAGATGCTATCGTATTCTCAACTGAAAGTGATTACGCTGCAAACATTGAAAAAGCAGAAGCGCTGGCCCCCGTATTTGATAGGCCAATAGCGACAGCTGAACTATGTGTTATTGACACAGCCAATGTACATACAATTGAAGATGTCTGTGCATTTTTAAATGTCAATGCGACGCAGGTTGTCAAAACATTATTAGTTGAAGGCTGTTGCGAAGAGGGGCAGCCTGCTCCGATTGTCGCACTGGTATTACGTGGTGATCATAATCTTAATGAGATTAAAGCCGAGCATATTGAAGGTATTGCTAACCCACTGATTTTTGCTAATAGCCAACAGATTGAAAATACCGCAAATTGCGATGCAGGTTCTATCGGTCCTAAAGGACTGACTATTCGTGTTATTGTGGATCGCTCTGCTGAAAAATTGTCTGATTTTATCTGCGGTGCAAATCAAACAGGTAAACATCTAACGGGTGTTAATTGGGATCGTGATATCAGCGATTATGAAGTTGCCGATCTGCGAGATGTGGTGGAAGGCGATCCTAGCCCATGTGGTCAGGGTACATTGGTTGTTACTCGTGGTATCGAAGTCGGGCATATATTCCAACTGGGTGACACTTACAGTAAAGCGATGAATGCAGCAGTACTTAATCAACAAGGCAAGAACCAAATATTAACGATGGGTTGTTATGGCATTGGTATTTCTCGTATTGTTGCAGCCGCTATCGAACAAAACAACGATCAAAACGGCATTATCTGGAATGATACCCTCGCGCCATTCACGGTAGTTATCGTACCGATGAATATGAAAAAATCACACCGAGTGGCTGAGCTTGCTGAGAAATACTATACACAGCTGCAACAAGCAGGTATTGAGGTATTGTTTGATGATCGCAACGAACGCCCCGGCATTATGTTTGCGGATGCAGAGCTAATCGGCATACCTCATACTTTAGTTATAGGCGATCGCAGCTTAGATAATGGTGTAATCGAATATAAAGATCGACTATCGGGTGAGAAGCAAGAAGTTAAAATTGAAGAGGTGATCGATTTTATCAAGGCTAAACTTGCTTAAAGCGGCCTAAATTAAGAAAGAAGCCAATTATAAATGTTGGCTTCTTTCTTTCGGCTAGCAAATCTATTGAAGATTGATATTACTAATCTGCAGCTCGAGCTTTTCTATATGGTTTTTTTGAGTGTCTATATTGAAATTATTCTCTAATGCCTTCCACTCTAACGCTTGATTATTTTGGGTCAATTCATCAATCTGAGAGTGCTGAAAAATGGTTAGAGTAATTAAACTGCAGAATAAAATAGCGATAACTAAAATAGCATCAAGATGAATGGTAAATTTTTTCTTCATTAGAAAGAGTTCCTGTGATTTATAAATGAGCGGCAGTTTCACTCGGCCAGTATC
>NZ_JAHNZV010000154.1 GCF_022267535.1 Psychromonas antarctica | reverse complement strand
TATGTAGATGACTCAGGTTATTTTTTGTAAAAAGATTAAAACCACTACCACGCACACTTCATGCGACTGCGAAACTGCGTTTCGGTTCGCATTCATTAACAGAGGCGCTGCGCGCTACACAGAGAAATACTAATATACTAAAATATAAGATAATTATTATTTTTTATGTTTTTATCTTTTCCCATTTTCACCTGAGTTAAGTGCATAAGCATGTTATCTTAAGTTAATATCTATAGGAGCAATTTATCGTGAAAGTTCTCGTTACTGGTGGTCTAGGTTATATTGGTAGCCACACATGTGTGCAAATGTTAAAAGCGGGCATGGAACCCATTATTGTTGATAACCTTTGTAATGCTAAATTAGCCGTTTTAGATCGAATTCAAGCCCTGACAGGTATTCGTCCTCAATTTTATGAAGGAGATGTTCGCGACGAGACATTTCTAAATAAAGTATTTAGTGAGCATAACATCAATTCAGTGATCCATTTTGCAGGCTTAAAATCAGTTGGCGAGTCCGTTAGTAAGCCCCTAGAGTATTACGATAACAATGTAAACGGATCACTGGTTCTTGCTCGTGCAATGCGTACTGCTGGCGTAAAAAGTATTGTATTTAGTTCATCGGCGACAGTTTACGGTGACCCAAAAACAGTGCCTATTACTGAAGATTCCCCCGTTGGAGCAACAACAAATCCCTATGGTCGTAGTAAATATATCGTGGAAGAATGCCTAACCGATTTCTACCAATCGCAACCGGACTGGAGCATTACACTACTACGTTATTTCAACCCTGTTGGTGCACATCCATCGGGTACGATGGGTGAAGATCCTCAAGGGATCCCAAATAACTTAATGCCCTTTATTGCTCAAGTAGCCGTGGGCCGCCGTGATAAACTTTCTGTCTTTGGTAATGACTATCCAACACCTGATGGTACTGGTGTTCGCGATTACATTCATGTAATGGATTTATCTGATGGTCATATAGCCGCATTAAATGTACTCGGAGAAAAATCTGGTCTACATATCTACAACCTCGGTACGGGTAACGGAACGAGTGTCATTGAAATGGTCAATGCTTTTAGTAAGGCAAGCGCTAAACCTGTCCCTTATGAAATTTGTCCTCGCCGACCAGGTGATATTGCAGAATGCTGGGCAAGTACAGCTAAAGCAGAAAAAGATTTAGGGTGGAAAGCGACACGGACCGTAATGGAAATGACTGCAGACACTTGGAACTGGCAATCTAAAAACCCGCAAGGTTACTAATACTAAATCAAAGCGCTTTAGGATTTGGCTCGTCAGGCATATCCTAAGGACCTTTTGCTTATCTCTTAACTAAAAAGTGGTCGCTAAAACGGATAATGTGTAAACATATCTTCGATCATCTTTTCTAATGGGACATTTCCATCATGGATACTCGCATAAGTTCGCATACCAGATATTTGAATTTGGATATGCCGAGCCAGTTGCTTAGTATCTTTATTCTTATCTAATTCACCTAACGTCTGGGCATCACACAAAACCTTCTCAAATTCAGCTTCCATGGTTTTAAGCGATTGTTTCGCTTGTGCCAATAACTCTGCGTTTTCTTCCGTGAGCTCAGAGATTGTTTTTGCAAGCATACACATACCGCTTGGGGAACTACTACGTTTCTCAACCACGACTTGATAAACAAACTTTTTCAGACCTTGCAAAGGGGATCCTGCTAGTTGCCGACAATTGTTAATATTATCAATCCCGAGTTGCATATATCGTTGCAACGCTTCTTTAAATAAGCCTTCTTTACTGCCAAAGGTTGCATACACGCTGCCGGGACGCATATCAACAACCTCTTGTAAATTACGCATAGAGGTTGCATGAAAGCCTTTTTCCCAATAAAGATTAATCGCTTTATCGATGACGTCTCCTCGGTCGAACTTAGCATTCTTTGCCATGGTAGTGATCCCTTAAATAAATATCTGAACATTTGTTCAATAATATCTTGAACAATCGTTCAGGTCTAGTTATATTGTATAACGACAACGAGGTAAAACAATAAACCTCAATCAAAACAAACCCAATTAAAACAGAAATAGGATGATAAAAATGAGCAATTTTACAATTCATACGCTAGACACTTCGCCACAAGCAAGCAAAGCTTTGGTTGAACAATCAATCAAAGAAAACGGCATGCTGCCAAATCTACATGGTGTGATGGCCGAGGCGCCTGGACTACTCGAAGGTTATCAAGTGCTGCACAAACTATTTACTGAATCTTCTTTCAATGCGGATGAAATAACGGTTGTATGGCAAACTATTAACGTTGAACACGAATGTACTTACTGTGTTCCTGCTCATACAGCGATTGCAAATATGATGAAAATAGACCCCGCCATTACAGAAGCATTACGTAATAGCACTGCCTTACCCAATAAAAAGTTACAAGTGCTTCATGATACGACTTTGGCTATGACACGTGGTCGCGGTAACTTAACTTCAGATGAAATGAACACGTTCTTTGCTGCAGGTTTTACACAACGTCAAATGCTAGAAATTGTGCTAGGCATGGCACAAAAAGTAATGAGCAACTACACCAACCATCTTGCCCAAACACCAGTAGATAGCATGTTTGAAAAATTTGCTTGGAAAAAATAAACAGCCAACATGGATTCTCATTATTTGTTGGTTGACTACTTACTAAAGAAGGAACGAGATATGCTAAAGTTTTATTTTCATCAAGGCCCTAATCCAATCAAGGTATCCCTGTTTTTACAAGAAACAGGACTACCTTATGAGTTGGTGCCGGTTGATACCCTAAAAGGGGATCAGCATAGCGCCGAATATCGAGCGATTAACCCGAACGGTAAAGTCCCAGCAATTGAAGATGATGGCCTGCGTGTATTTGATTCAACTGCTATCTTACTGTATCTCTCTGAGAAAACAGGCCAGCTTGCGGGAGAACCAAAAGATCGCGCAGAAATGCTTTCATGGTTAATGTTTATTGCTTCAGGTTTAGGCCCCTATTCAGGACAGTCTGTGCACTTTAACCGTGCTGCACCGGAAAAAATTCCCTACGCAATCAACCGTTATTTACGAGAAGCACAACGTCACTATCAAGTATTAGATAAACATCTTGAAAATCGACAATATATTGTTGGGGAGCAGTTTAGTATTGCTGACATTTCTGCTTGGGGATGGATTGATAGAGCAAAAATCGTTCTGGGTGATGAGGGGTTAACACCTTACCCAAATCTACTGCGTTGGTTTGCCGCTGTCGATAGTCGTCCTACTGTCGAAAAAGCGCGTAACATTGGCAATGACATTGAGTTTAAATCAGACTTAGATGAGCTTGCACAACGCGCACTTTACCCACAAAACTTTTCTAAAGAATAGTGTTAAGAAAAAACACAAAAACCGTTAAACAGATACGGCCATTTTTATTGTTAGGAGTTAGTATGCAAAATCAATATACACCCGCTAAAGTTTGGACTGTTGACGACAAAGACGCTGGGGAATGGGCAAAAATAAACCGCCCTATTTCTGGTGCGACACATGAAAAAATATTACCTGTCGGTCAACATGGGCTTCAACTTTATTCGCTTGGTACGCCAAATGGTCAAAAAGTCACCATTATGCTCGAAGAGTTGCTTGCGGCAGGTCATCAAGATGCCGAATATGATGCACATTTGATTAATATAGGCGAAGGTGATCAGTTCTCGTCAGGATTTGTTGCTGTTAATCCTAATTCAAAAATCCCTGCTTTAGTGGATCGATCCGCTGATACCCCGATAGAAGTCTTTGAGTCTGGCTCTATTCTATTATATTTAGCTGAAAAATTCGGATTGCTATTACCTGAAGCAACCGAAAAGCGAGTCAAAGTAATGAATTGGCTGTTTTGGTTGCAAGGTGCAGCACCTTATCTTGGTGGTGGTTTTGGTCATTTTTATGCTTATGCACCAGAAAAACTTGAATATCCAATCAATCGATTTACGATGGAAACAAAACGTCAATTGGATCTACTTGATAAGCAATTAGCAGAAAATCACTATATTGCGGGAGAGACTTACAGCATTGCCGATATTGCAATCTGGCCATGGTACGGCAATCTAGTACTCGGGAATCTATACGAAGCAAAAACATTTCTGGATGTTGATAGTTACCCCCATGTTCAGCGTTGGGCAAAAAAGATACTCGAACGCCCCGCCGTGCAACGCGGTAAGATTGTTAACCGTACTTGGGGAGAGCCTTGGGAACAACTTCCAGAGCGCCACAATATGGCGGATATCACCAACGTATTATCACTCAAGCCAAAATTTTAGTGACTTCCCCGAAAAGAATAATACTTAGTGAACCGCTTGAAAGCTTACCTACTGGGTAAGCTTTCTTTGCATTTTAGCTGTTTTATTGGCCTTTAATCTCTACGCTACTAGACCATTATTACTGACAGTATGGATGGTAATAACCTTATTACCGCTACTCTGATTAGCCCACAGGTCTTAGAAAGGACCGTTTTATAAAGGTATATATAACTTATAAAAGGGTTCGCCGCTTTGGCGCGCGCGAGTGATGCTAAGAGACAACTTGCATATAACAGATAGTTAAATGAAATTGTTAAGCTGACTTAGGTTTATCACGACTCATGTATGAGCTGATTCACAAGACACTGATTATTGTATTACGCATTACTTATGCCACAACGTATTGGTTAGAGCGTTTAACTAATAGTTGCGCTAACCAATACGTTCTTTGACTCTGATAGCTAAGATAATGCTGATTTTAGCCATTAAAGAATGCCTTTATATGTTTTCTGTTAGCCATGCCTTTGATGATAAGCAACACCTCCGCATTAACAATTAATCTATAATAAATTAACAAACTGTTCACCGCGTTAACAATTCATCAGAAAAAATCAATTTCTATTTTTAATGAAAAATACAAAATAAATAATTACAACATATATATCAAAGCGTTGAGTTCTTTTAAATTGTTTGGCACGAATTAAGC
>NZ_JAHNZV010000153.1 GCF_022267535.1 Psychromonas antarctica | reverse complement strand
TTTATATATAGAAGTTAAGTTTTAGTCTAAATAACCTGCACAGCGACGTGTATTTGGGTAATTAATATCAAAATAAATAGATGGAATTAAACGGCTAATTTTCTCAATCATGTAATAAAATAGTCATTTTATTGAATAAAACCCAGCATAGTATAAGTGATTTTTGCTTGGTATCCCCTGGATTTCAGAGCCCTGTCGGCAGAACTTAGTTATGCAATACGAATTACTGTTCTATTTTTGAAAGTACGATTTTAAGGTGCAAATATCAGAGGTGAGGCGGCAATGGCTCATTTCGCCGAGGCGTTTTTGAAAGTGTTGATTTACCTCTCCGACTTTAAGAGGTGCCGCTGCGATCGTTTGTGATGAAAAGTATCACAGTAGTTTAACCGTGTTTCCAATATTGATGAATGCTAAATTCTATGAGTAGCAACACGAGGGCCTGTTTACCTTTGCGATTTGTTCCTGCTGGCGGCTATTTTTATGTTCAACAAGGCGGAGGTAGTGTAGTCATTCGACATTAATGACAGATAACGATGTTGAATATAAAAATAGCCGCAGCCCCTCTGGTTGCACCTGCAAATCTCTCACTCTGCGTAGCTCACTGCTCATTTAGAATACTAAACCTCATTCTTCGCGCCTAGATTGAGGAACTTTTAGGATCAACGCAGCAAACTTCAAAGATAAACAAACCCTAAAAGCAATTGATTAAATAATAGCGAAATCACTAAGAAGCAGTGATCCAAAGAATCAACGCATCGGCTTCACTAATTGAAATGATCATATGCCCCATATTGGCATCGTAATAGACTGAATCACCTTCATTTAAATTAACAGGCTCATAAAACTCCGAAAAGAAAGTAATTTCACCGGACAAAACCAACAAAAACTCTTCGCCATCATGACGAACCCACTCAGAAAACTCAGCAAAATCACGAGCTCGGACCAATGATTTAAACGGCATCATTTTTTTATTAGTTAACTGCGTGGCTAACAACTCATGTTCATAAGTTGAAGTCGGGTGAGCTCTCCCCTGTTTATTACGAGTCACATCACGACGGCCAGTCGCACTGATTTGCTTCGGTGGCGCAAAAAGCTGAGGGATATCAATCTGCAAGCCATTAGTCAACTTTTGCATAACTTGAAATGTTGGTGAAATCTGTTCATTTTCAATTTTAGATAACGTTGAACGTGCCAACCCGGTTTTTTTACTCGATTCTTCAAGTGTTAAACCTAATGATTTACGAATCTCTTTTAAACGTTTGCCAAGTTTAATTGGCTCTATTTTATCTACCCCTTGATCGTAAGAAATCATCATCGATGGATAAACATCCTGCTGAATAACCTTTGTCATTACTGCTCTCTTTTATCAAGCCACATATAAATATCAGGATTGGAACCTCTTAAAACCCCAGACATTTAACTTACAGGAGAAAAAGTTTCCTTTTGGAAACTTTTTCTCAAAAACTATGGAATAATCCATATATCCCACATATAATAACCGAAATTCTTAATTTTTATCTAATAATTTACTTAAAAGTAACCATTAAAGAGAAGGATTAAACTGTTTTACATGGCATTAATATGCCTTTAAGAATAAATTCTACTATTGGAAACTTATTCGCCTGCAGTCGTATTAACAAATATGCTATCGATATATTTAGCAATGTTAAATCGATACTTATACACAATAAAGAAAAACTAAATTTAATGAGTGCCCGGATCTCGTTATGAGAAAGGGGCTAACAATATTTCACACTATGAATAAGTAAAGGATTAACCATGACAGACACATTGAAATTCGCTGATACGCATGAATGGGTACTCGATAACGGTGACGGCACTATTACTCTTGGCATATCTAACCAAGCACAACAATTTCTAGGTGATGTCGTCTTTGTTGATCTACCTGAAGTTGGCGATAGTACCGAAGCAGGTGAAACATTTTCTTTAGTCGAATCGGTAAAAGCGGCATCTGATATCTACGCGCCTGTAACCGGTGAAGTGATTGAAATTAACGAAGAGCTTGCCGATAGTCCAGAATTAATCAATGAATCCCCCTATTCAGCAGGCTGGATTGCTAAAATAAAACTGACTGATATCACTGAACTAGATAATCTTATCTCGAGTGAAGATTATCACGCAGCTAACGAAGAATAATTCGCCCTGTAAATAGAATGTGATGAATAAAGATAAAACCTAAGCTAAAAAGGAATGTTAGCTTGGTCATTTTTTGTATAATTTAAAGTATGGATTAATACAATCAATGCCTTACGAATATTTTTTCCGAGCTTAGGCAAAAAGTATAAATTAATAAAATTTTCTAAATTCGGCGCCTATACATCAAGCGCTTCAGTTTTTTCTAATGCCTACCGCTATTCCATCGGTACTTAACGTGCTGTAAATAAGTACAAATTATTCAGGAAAACCTCATGACCAATATGACTCTTCTCGATCTATTATCTGACAACAAAGAATTTGCTAGCCGCCACAACGGCCCAAGCGAAGCACAACAGAAAGTGATGCTAGATATTATTGGCGTACAAAGTCTTGAACTGCTAATTGAGCAAACGATACCTGCAGCAATCCGTCTACCTGTGGCAATGAAATTGGCTGAGCCACAAAGCGAAGCAGAGATGCTTGCTTCACTAAAAGAAATAGCAAACAAAAACGTAATAAACCGTAGTTTTATTGGCCAAGGCTATTACAACAACTTCACGCCTAATGTCGTATTACGTAATGTCTTAGAAAATCCAGGCTGGTATACCGCTTACACCCCCTATCAGCCAGAAATTTCTCAGGGTCGTTTAGAATCATTACTAAACTATCAGCAAATGGTCATGGATTTAACGGCAATGGAATTGGCCAATGCATCATTATTAGATGAAGCCACTGCGGCTGCTGAGTCGATGACATTATGTAAACGTGCCGGTAAAAGTAAAAGCATGGCCTTCTTCGTGGCCGATGACGTGCACCCGCAAACCATCGATGTAGTTCGCACCCGTGCGCAATTTATTGGCTATGATATTATTATCGGTCCAATTGACGAGATTGATAACCATGATCTGTTCGGAGCACTACTACAGTATCCAAGCACCACAGGCAATGTCCATGATCTCAGCTCGGTCATAGAAAAAGCACATGAAAAAAAGACGTTAATAGCTGTTGCCTCTGATTTATTAGCATTAACTATTCTAAAAGCGCCCGGTGAGATGGGGGCCGATGTTGTTGTGGGTAGCGCGCAACGCTTTGGTGTTCCGATGGGGTTTGGCGGACCACACGCTGGTTTCATGGCCACTAAAGATAAGTTCAAACGCACCATGCCCGGTCGCGTTATCGGCGTTTCGAAAGACAGTAAAGGTAAACCAGCTTTGCGCATGGCAATGCAAACACGCGAGCAACATATTCGTCGTGAAAAAGCCACTTCTAACATCTGTACTGCGCAAGCCCTATTAGCCAATATGGCTGCATTTTATGGGTTATATCATGGACCTGAAGGCCTATTAAAAATTGGCCGTCGTGTACATCATTACACCGCCATTTTAGCGGCTGCTTTAAAAAGTGAAGGCATCGCATTAGAAAACATTGCATTCTTTGATACCTTGACCATTAACACCAATGAGCATAGTAAAGCAATTTACCACCGCGCATTAGCCGAAGGCATGAACTTACGTCAGTTTCCAACTGCAGACAACATGCCAATGCAGCTTGGTATCAGCTTAGATGAAACTACGACAGCAAAAGATGTTGAAGATTTATTATTAGCGATCACAGGAAAAGAAGTCAGAATTAACGATTTCAGCGATACGATCGCACCGGATGAGTTTGCAGCGATTCCAACAGCATGTCGTCGCACAAGCAAATACTTGACACATCCTGTGTTTTCAGAGCACCACAGTGAAACGCAAATGATGCGTTATATGAAAAAACTAGAAAACAAAGATTACTCCTTAACACACGGGATGATCCCACTAGGCAGCTGTACCATGAAGTTAAATGCGGCCGCTGAAATGTTGCCAGTGACTTGGCCTGAATTTGGTCAAATGCATCCATTTGCACCAACAGAGCAAAGCTTTGGTTACCAAGAATTGGCTGAAAAACTCTCAACCATGTTATGTGAAATCACTGGTTACGATGGTATGTCTTTACAACCAAACTCAGGTGCACAAGGAGAATACGCAGGTCTGATTGCTATCCAACGCTACCATCAACATAATGGCGATACACATCGTAACGTTTGTTTAATCCCAAGCTCAGCACACGGTACTAATCCTGCGTCGGCGGCAATGGTATCAATGACAGTCGTGGTTGTTGGTTGTGATGAACTAGGTAATATCGACCATGCTGACTTAAAAGAAAAAATTGAAAAGCACCGTGAAAACTTATCTTGCATCATGATCACCTACCCTTCTACTCACGGGGTTTACGAAGAATCAATTCAAGAAGTCTGTGAATGGGTACATGAAGCAGGTGGTCAAGTTTACCTAGATGGTGCGAACATGAATGCACAAGTAGGGCTAACGACACCGGGTTTTATTGGATCGGACGTATCACACCTTAACTTACATAAAACATTCTGCATTCCTCACGGTGGTGGCGGCCCTGGCATGGGACCAATCGGTGTTAAATCTCACTTGATCCCATTCCTACCAGGACATATTGAAGTCACAGAGTCTGCCGATAGTAAACATTATGCAGTAGCAGCAGCAGAGCTAGGCTCAGCTTCTATTTTACCTATTTCATACGCATACATTGCCATGATGGGTGAACAAGGTTTAACCGACGCGACTAAACTAGCAATATTAAACGCTAACTATGTAATGGAGCGTTTACGTCCACACTATCCCGTTTTATTCAGAGGTAAACAAGGTCGTGTGGCACATGAATGTATTATCGATATTCGCCAGATAGAAGCCGCTTCGGGCATTTCTGCAGAAGATATTGCTAAACGTTTCCTGATTACCCACATTACTCAGCCAATATTGGATGAAAAGTAAACTATACTCATAACATACTCAAATTAGGAGTGTGAACATGAGTAAAAATAAAGTTCAACACCAGCATGGATACAGTTTGC
>NZ_JAHNZV010000152.1 GCF_022267535.1 Psychromonas antarctica | reverse complement strand
TTAAGGTCTTTGGCTAACTCATTTGCGAGTGCTTGCAGTTTTTCTTTATTCATTGTGTTACTCATTATAATGGCCTTTGATAAGGTTATAGATAATGAACGTTTACACAATTCTTTTTACACCCTCGTAAAAGTGCGAAACGAACTCGGCGCCCCACTACAAATGAAATTGAACGACTAAAAGAAGGCTTACTCAAACGTCAAAACTTTCGTTCAAATGGCAAAATTCGCATCCCATTTGTCGATATTCTTGAGTTTAGCATCCTAACCTGCATGCGCATTGGTGAAGTATGTGCCCTGCGCTGGGATGATTTAAATGAAGGTCATAAAACTATTCTTGTACGTGATCGAAAAGATCCCCGTAAAAAAGAAGGTAATCATATGATAGCTCCTCTTTTAGCAGGATCTTTTGATATTGCAATGAGGCAACCTAAAACTAATGAGCTTATTTTTCCTTATAACTCACGCAGTGTAACGGCTGGTTTTCAGCGCGTGCGTAATGAATTAGGAATTGAAGATCTAAGATATCACGATCTAAGGCGTGAAGGAGCAAGTCGCTTATTTGAAAAAGGCTACTCTATTGAAGAAGTAGCGCAAGTAACTGGCCATCGTAATTTAAATATTTTATGGCAGGTTTATACTCAACTATTTCCGCATAAATTGCATGATAAGTTTGGAGAGTAAAATGAAAAAATTAACAATATGCTTTCACTTATTATTTAAGCAGTTGATTAACTTTAAAATATTATTCCAATCACCTTTATAACTAGGGTGTTTCAAGTGAAATTTGGCAAGAATTCGTTGATAGGTTTTATGCTTAGAACGTTCTTTACGCCATATATTTTCCGTTAATAGGTGTTCTAATTTGACAGTTTTAGCTACGATTTCTAAATCAGAGCAAAGGTTCATCGCACAACCAAATACGACTATTTCAATATCTTGAGCCTTAGGGTTTAAGTCTAATGCTTTAACCGCATTAACACTTATCTTACGGAGCTCTGATTTACGATGACAACGTAGTGTGCGCCTTATATAAGAAGCGACTGCTTTTACAGAGCCTTCTTTTAAAACATCCAGAGCTTTACGTCCTTCAGGTGTTGACTCCCACGATTTTTTATTTCCAAGAAACGTAGCCCAATTCTCCCATTCAGGATAACCGGTTATTGGATGATCTGGTAATTTGTATATCTGCTTTAATGGGGAAAATTTTACATCATTACTATCTCTCGCTGCTTCAAACTCACCAGAGTGCTTAAATTGATATTTTTGTACTACTTTTTTCGCTGCAAAATAATCAATAAACTCCCGAGCCTCCAAACCACAAATTTCACGATGAGTTGCAATTGATTTATATGCATTTGTAACTCTTTGAGGGAATCCATGTGGTAGCTTCCCTCTAGTATGAAGCTTTTTATAAACTGTTCGGACACTCAACTCAAGTCGCTTTGAGCAATATTCAATTACATGGGGCAACGGTGCTAAATAATACAGAGTATTCAACGGATACCCATGTTTCCTTGCTAAAAGTTGGGCCAATGAAACTTGTATATTTTTATTCTTTCGCAAGCGATTTTGTAAGCTAATTGAAAGATCACTAATTTGTTTAGCATTAGTTTCACTACACTCTCGAAAAAAGTCACACACATTCCATTGAGAAAGAGGTCTAGGATCTCCTTCATACAAGCTTTCAAAATCTATATCACTGACTTCAGAGAGACCGATTTTATTCAGCATAACTTCTTGTACATGCTCCAAAAATGCTTTCTGTCCAGATTTTCGATTGATACGAGCTTCAATACTCACCAATGTTACATCTGATTGATAAATAAGGGCTTTTTTGATTTTAATATCTCGTTTATCTATATATTCTAGTAACAAGTTATCCTTCATTTCATTTTCTGTCAGATTATCTTTAGAACACAACCAGACCTCGACAATAAATTTTTTTCCGTTAACACTGAATTTAAAATCATATTCGGGGTGTCTTTGCTTCCTTTGTTTGGCTGCTCCTTTTGAAATTTTGTAATAAAACCCCCATTTCCCATGAGGTTTAAAAGAAATATTCAAATGGGATAAAACCTTTGCTACAAGTAATTCAGAGGTAGAATCATATTGAATACCATCAAGAGTTAATCGTCCTTTATTGAAAAATTCCTTTCTCAAGTTTTTGTAATGTGTATCTTTATGTAAAGTGCTACAAACGCATTGTGCTCTAGGATCACCTTTTTTCCATTCACCTATCGTTTTATACTCACTCAATTCCAAATAATCCCACCAATCATTAAAACTATAATTCATTAACTCAGGGCGAATCCCCCTCCACGCTTGCTCCTCAGAAAAAAGTTTGAGTAGGCTTTTACCATGGACTTCTCGGGTATTCATTTCATTTGATAAAACAGGGTATTTACCTCTAAAGGTACCATTTGATTCCAGATTTTCTGAAGGAACGTTTCTGGCTGCGATGAGTAAATTTTCATTACTCATCTTTTCAAAATGATATTTTTGTGTATTAGTTTTGGAAATGGATTTTCGGCAATTAGGGCAAGCAGTAAGGACCTTTTGTTCATCAGTTGGATAATCTTTCCTATCCCATTTTGATATTTGAGCATCTACATTAGCATAGGTATCTTCCCATGAATGCCCACGACTAAGTTTCAAACAATGAAATTCAAGTTTGGTGTCGCGACCATAATAATGTTCTCTATCTGTTATTATTTCTGAACCATGAATAAATATATTATGCTTATGTTTTTCCCATGAATTCGTAATTCTCGCTATTAATGATGCAACGTTTTTCCAGTAACTAAATACTTCAAAATTTTCAGTTTTGGGGTGTCGAAGTATTTCTATCCTCTTGTTTTTCAAGGCTTTAATTGTTCCATGAGGAAAGCATAATTTAAATTTTCCGAGTTGATCTTCAGTTATCATTACAGCCCCCACTAAAAATTATAATTCAAAGAAACTATAATTTTAGTTTAGTAGAGAAAGTAAGACTTAACTCATTGAAGCTTAAACAATCTCAGATCTCCCCATTCCTTTCATCAGTACATCAAACATTAATCCAGCAAAGCCTTTTGCTACCGCTTCATTAGAAAGTACCTTCATCGCCATTTTTTCATGGATGCCCATACTTTCAATCACAGCGTTGTTGATTGACTCAGGGAATTGCCCCAACATTGCTTGCTCTTTGGTGTTACTTCTAAGTTGATCCATTACGATTTCATTTTCAGATACTTTACCTGCAATCGTATTCGCATAATTAAGCATATCGTGTTCTGATAACCCATCTTCTATAAACAGATCATTCATTCGCTCAATTATTTCATGTAGCAACTCTGTTTTGGGATCTTTAGGTACAGCACCCGATCCCTCTTTGCTTGGAGGCAAGTAGGATGCAGGCTCTTCACCAATTTTATTACCAAGTCCTAAATCAATTTCTCGTTGTTCATGTAAACGGTAATGGGTCATTATCACATCAGTTAAATCAACATCATCTTCAATTACTTCAAAACGTAGTAATGGATGCAAGACCTTAGCAAATAGACTTAGTTTTTCTAGCTCAAAATCATTAAAATCAACGATCTGAGAGCTAAACTCATAGTAGCGGTAGAATGATATTAAATCTTTCTTAAACACGTCCAGAATGTCTCTGGCTTCTTTCGCGTGTTTCACGCTATTCTCTGAAAACTTAATCGCCTTGTCGTTATGCTCTATTTTTGCTTTCGACAGCTCTGCTTGTGCCGCATGTAATACGTACGTTGCTTCTTTATAACGCAATGTAAAACGATCGACTGCTGGTTTACATAGGTTTGCTAGTTTGGCTTGATTAGCTTGCTTGCTGTTATATGCCTTTACAAAGGCTTCAACTTCAAACCATTGGTAAATGCCAACCTCAGCCAGTTTATCCATAAGCTCATAGACAATGTTCGGATCAGACACTCCCGATAATTCTGCGGTTTGGTAGTAAACCTTAAATTCTTCTAAAATCTCTTCAGGCTCATTAACAAAATCCAATACAAAGGTCATATCCTTACCTTTGTACATCCGGTTTAGCCTTGATAAGGTTTGAATACATTCCACGCCTTTTAATGGTTTATCCACATACATTGCCACTAATTTAGGTTGATCAAATCCTGTTTGAAATTTATTGGCAACCAGCATCACCTGATAATCATTAGTATCAAACGCTTTACGCATATCCCGACCACGTAGATTCGGGTTCATTGTTTTTTCTGTAGAAGGATTTGCATCTTTATCGTTTTTAGGAAAATCGGGGTCATTTACTTCACCAGAAAATGCCACCATGGCATTAATATTGTTATAGCCTTTATTTTTAACGTATTTTTCGAAGGATCTCTTATAACGAACAGCTTCCAAACGGCTGCTTGTAACAACCATTGCTTTTGCTTCACCACCAAGCAAATGTTTAATCTTGCTATTGAAGTGTTCAACAATAGTTTCGACTTTTTGAGCAATATTGTAAGGGTGTAACCTGACCCATTTGGCCATCTTTGAAGACGCTTTTTTACTGTCTACTTCTCTATCTGTGGCTGGGTTGCCATGTGCTAATTGGTAAGCGACACGATAACTGGTGTAGTTTTGCAATACATCAAGAATAAAGCCTTCTTCAATCGCTTGACGCATTGAATATACATGAAATGGCAAGGGTTTATTACTATCGCTGGCTGGGGCATCCATATCAGGCTTACGGCCAAATAACTCTAAGGTTTTTGCCTTGGGTGTCGCTGTAAAGGCAAAGTAACTAATATTATTCGAACCTTTACGCGCTTCAAGAGAAAGACGTAACATATCTTCACTGTCGAGTTCCTCATCCCCTTCTAACTGTTCCGACATCAACACTTCACGCAATTTACGCGCGGTTGTACCGGTCTGACTTGAGTGCGCTTCATCGGCAATCACGGCAAAGCTACGACCAGCTAGAGTTGAATCTTTACGAATGGCTTCCAGTACATGCGGGAAAGTTTGAATTGTTACAATAATAATCGCGGTACTGGCTTTTAATTCACCTGCTAACTGGCTGGATTTAGATCCCTGCGCCTCTTCACGATTAACCCGAGCGATCATTCCTTCATTATGATCGAACTGATAAATCGTATCTTGTAATTGGTGAGCTTACGGCAGCGTAGCTCAACTTCCATTTTTTGTTCTGATTTAATACGGGTAACTCATCCATCAGGACTTAATTATGTCAAATCCAGAGCAACTTAGTAGCGTTATTACTGCATTTGAGC
>NZ_JAHNZV010000151.1 GCF_022267535.1 Psychromonas antarctica | reverse complement strand
AATAAAGAATAATTGATATAATTGCTTCTTAAACAAATACAAATAGACCATTTATGAAATAAGGCGTTATTATGTCCAGCATTAAAACTAAAGTATTTTCCCTGTACGATACCATCAATCAGACATGGAATATTATGGATATGAATAACCTCTGCCTCTTTTTTGGCACCATTGATGAATTAGAAGAATGGTTAGATACCAATAAAGATAAATATCAAGAACAACTATAATTCCAATATTAATAGTTCGCCTCTTTATGCTGCCATCCAAAAATATTTAAATATCATAATCAATGATTTCCCTAAACTATTAAAGGCCTCGACTCAGCAAATCACCTTTCATGACATACAGCAATCCGAACTAACGACTGTTCTATAACCATGACTCGGGATTTCGGCGGTTCGCCAACCTTAGCGAACAGAGGAATTGCGCCTCTAATCTAATACCGATTTATCTCGCGCACTGGCTGTCCAACTTTACTTCTTCAACTTTATTTCTTTCCCTAGATTTCAAATTTGTTCAACATTCACTGCTTTATCCTTATAGTTTTAAAAAACTACGAGTAAAAATGTAGAGGAAATAATGCTAAAAATAAATTCTTATGCAAAAAAAATGTTAATTTAAAAATAATGGTAAATAGTTAATTTCCCTGATTTTTCTTCCGTTATCCATTGATGGTAGCCCACCTGGCTGCGGAGTGCCCAATTAGTTGACAAGGCCCAGTTCCACGATAAATCCACTGTACTGTGGTGACTAACATCAGCATTCAGCAAATGCATAACATTGCCAGCAATCGCGACTTTATTCGAAGAATTAATCTCCCAAAATGCACCTAATTCAGCGCCAATAGCTATTTCCATGCCGCTACCGGTAATGTCACCAATATTAATTTCCGTTGAGGCTAATAGGTAACTATGTAATACATTCGGATCTCCCCAAGATTTACCATAACCACCTTGGATGAACTCTCTACTAGCACGCTTATAAATATCGGGTTGACGATCATAGCCCATACGTAAATTCCATGACCAAGTGTCAAAAATACGGTTATCGGGTGCAAGGGACATCGCATCTAAGAAATAGAAACGTTCTAAAAGTGCGGCGTTATTTTTATCCATACTCACTTCTACATCCAAAAAGCTAATTTTCGCTGCAGGAATAAAACCAGCAGAGGCGTCCAATAAATCATGATAGGCAAGCCGATACGATAAACTATAACGATCTGAATAATCTTGGTCGTAACGATAGCTGACCGAAAATCGCGAGGATGCATGCCCTTTATCTGGAGATTGTGATGGTGATTTTGCCTCCAAAAATGGAGATTTTATTTTCACTTTACTGCGTTGTATGAGCAAATCCGTTAATCGTGGTGCGATCAATTCCCTGCTTACCCCTTGATCATAAAACTCAAAGTTAAGCCATTCATAAGCCATTTCCAAAATTGCAGCTTGCTCCTGCTCAGTATATTTTGTTTTATCCAAAGCAACTCCAGACATCACAGAGCGAGCCTCTGCCAGCAAAACATCATTCATTTGTTCGGAATAAGCATATAATTTTGTGCCAAAAGCAGGACGATAATTAGGCTCAGACAATAAATCACTGTCTCCTAGTACTGAAACGGTATCAGATGGAATTGCTTGAAAAACAAAAGCCGAAGTTAAATCTAAATCTTCCCGCGCTAACTGCAATAAAGCTAAAAGTTGGTATGAGCAATTTTCGTCGATAAAGTAGTAATCAAATGTCGCGTTTTGTAATTCCCATAGATGATGTAATATTTTTTCAACTTCTGCGGCGCTCAAATTCAACTTATATTCCCAGATATCTCGAGATTCTAGATCATTATATTCGCGTACCTTACGGTAATATGGCATCAAACTAAAGCGACCGGGGTATTGTCCAATTAACCCTTTCACTGCATAAGCGGCAGCATTGTCATCAGCATCAGGCTGTGCTGCAAAGTTCACGGCAAAAGCCATTAACGCTTGGTTTTGAGTTTGATTTTTTGCATCAATTCGCAATAAGGTATGGCCGAACATTGAAGAGGGGCTATTCATAAATGCAGTAGGAAAGACTAAGGTAATACCGGCAGGATTAATTGTCTCTTTCCATTTTTGTATTTCAAGGCAGTTTAAATCAGGCCAAGTATTAGCCACTTTTTCACGCAACCAAAGATAACGGGCAGGATACTTACAACTTAGCGTATTGTCCTGCTTATTAACTTCAATATCAAAAGCAGCCATAGTGGCTTTTAATTCAGCAGAAGGATCGTACTTACCATTTACGGCAATAAAAAAATCTTGATTATCAATATCACTTTTCCAGTTCGTTTTTAACGCCGGGCGATAGTGTCCTAATTGCAGCCAATATATGTTTTCAGAAAGATCTGCAAGCTGTTTATCAGACGCAAATGACAATGAAGTAAAGAATAAGTAAAACCAAGATAATAGACGGAGTTTTTTATACATAATCATTAAATACAAAAGCCCCAATAGGGGCTTTAATTATAGGGAACTCATAGTTTGAACGCTAACTTCAAATTATGAAAGAGTGTAAACTGATAATTGATCGTTGTTAGCGATAACTTTATTCAAGTTTTCTAAAACGTTTTGTGAAGTTACGTTCTCTGAAGTGAAAATTTCAGAAAAATTAGCTTGAGCAAGCTCAGCGAATACAGCTTTATCTTGTTCGGCAACGCCCCAAGCTTCAGTAAGCGTTGCAAGCGTTTCGCCTTCACCTTTTGCAATATCACGAGCTAAATTATCCATGTTTCCATCAATAAATAGTGCAAGTTTTGCAGTTGACGTAATTGTGCCTGTTCCATCACAACCTAATGTACCAAATGTAATACCAAAAGTTTGGTTTCCAGACGTCCCATTAGTCGTAGCACCAAGTACTTTCATTACTTTGCCTTGCTCACCAGCGAAAATCATACTACCAAGACCACAACCAATGTCTTGATCTGCCATTGCATTCGTAAAAGGTAAAAGAGAGATGGCCGCAATTGCAATTAATTTTTTCATTCGATAAATCCTTGTATGGGGTAAGTTATATAAAATATGAATCACAAAAAGTTGAGAATCATATTTACTTGACATAATAACAAAAAAAAATGAACAACACCATTAAGTGTAAAAAACAAAGAAAATGTGCACCATGCGTCTAATAAACAACCGATTCTTTGTTATATTCAAAAGTTAATAGAAAATTAGCCGTTTTATTTTTTATTAAAGCAGATAATTTAAATCCAAGGAATAAATACCCACGTAAATAGAGCGGGTTAAATAATGAAACACTACCTTAAACTTATTGAAAATTTTAAAAAATATCAAATTTTTAGCCATTTATCGACTATTGCTGGTTGGTACCAAAAACTGGACAACCAAATATTTTCAGTAAAGGTAAATTCTCGATCTGCCGAAAAGTTATGTCCCAAAAAGTTATAAATGTTATGGCTGTCCAGCTTTATTATTTAACTTTTCCCAATCCCCTGCCATTGTTGTACAGACTATCTCTTTATAAGCTTCACTACCCATTTCAATTTAGATGGCCAGCATAGCAATATGCAATTTTTGTACATTGCATATATTCAAAAACATTTTAGCCATAACGTTTATTTATTCTCCTTTGCGCGCGTTAAACAAGGTTCAGCGAGAATATTAAGGTTGCTCTCCGTCCCTTGCTTTAAGAAAATAAGGCTCATTTCTCCTTCTCATTGTGAGTCGGATTCACTTCACTGTTTATTTTTTACTTCATATAACAAGCCGTCTTTGTTAGCCTGCGTTATCTATCAAATGCGGTACACAAGCGCTAAGGGAATTATCTTGACTGATATACGTAAATACACGCTTGCAGGCTGCTTAGCCATATTAATCTGGAGCACAACGGTAGGATTTGTGCGCAATGTAGCAGAGCAATTAGGCGCAATTGGTGGGGCAGCAATGATTTATTCAGTGAGTTCTTTATTTCTTTTGATCTTCATTGGTGCGCCTCGATTTAAAGACTTATCATTAAAATACCTTCTGATCGGTGGGGCGCTGTTTGTCAGCTATGAAATTTGCTTATCACTTGCGTTAGGAATGGCGAATAACCGAATTCAAGCGGTCGAAATGGGTGTAATTAACTATTTATGGCCCTCTTTAGTGGTCTTGCTCGCAGTGTGTACCAGTAAAAAGCCCGTTGATAAACGACTTTATGCGGCGATAGCACTATCGTTTTTCGGTGTAGCTTGGACGGTGAGTGGTGATGGAGGAATTTCGATTAGTCAATTGGCAGAAAATATAGCGACAAACCCAGTCAGTTATTCAATGGCATTGATGGGCGCTTTTATTTGGGCATTTTACTGCAATATCACCAAACGATTGGCGAACGGAAAGAATGCCATTACCTGGTTCTTTATAGCAACCGCTATAACTTTATGGATCACCTATTTTATGAGTAATGAACCGGCCATCGTTTTCACATCAGGCGCGGCGATTGACTTATTAATAACGGGCGTAGCAATGGGGAGTGGGTATGCATTATGGAATATAGGTATTATTGGCGGCAATATGATGCTGTTGGCAACCCTGTCATATTTCACGCCTTTATTATCTACTTTCTTTTCAGCATTGATTTTGGATATTGAACTGACAGCAACGTTTTGGCAAGGCGTGGTAATGGTCACTATTGCTTCTCTACTTTGTTGGTGGTTTACCCGAGAAAAACCTTCTGAAACTATAGATATGGCCGCGTATATCAATGTTGAATAAAAAAAGCGTCTAGCTGATTTCCTGTAAATAAGAAGCGCTGTTGTAGTTAATTGTTGTCTATACTAATAAGTCAAAAAGTTATGGCTGTCCCACTTTATTTCTTTATTAGCCATCAGCATCCTATTAATAGCTACGACAGTTTATTAGGAGGTATGCATGGCTAATGTTCAAAGTTTACCATTATTACTTAAAGAACTTAGATTAAGTGCGATGGCAAAAGCGCTACCGACAGTAGTAGAAAAAGCAATTAGTGAGCAATGGGAACCAGATCTATTCCTTGCTGAACTCTGTGAAATTGAGGTTGATCATCGCCAAGATAATAGGCTTAAGCGCTTGCTAAAGGAAAGTAAATTACCAATAGGAAAGCAACTTTCTCAATATGACTTCAGTGAAGTTACAGGTGTGAATGCGCAACAAATAAAGCACAAAGCCAAACAACTTGATTGGCTAAAACAGGGTCATAATATTTTAGTTTTTGGTGCAAGCGGATTAGGAAAAACACATTTAGCATCAGCTTTAGGTTATGCATTAATTGAAAACGCTATACGCGTAAAATTCACTACCAGTACCGCTATTGTTCAAGAACTACAAAAAGCTAGAGAGCGCATTGACTCACTAAAATTCATACTACTAATATGTCGTTGCCTCATCTAAAATAACACTAGTTGTGATTCTTTTAAGATGAGGTAACTAGAAATGATTAAGTCTATGAGTCTAAATGCGAGAAAGG
>NZ_JAHNZV010000150.1 GCF_022267535.1 Psychromonas antarctica | reverse complement strand
TAGCTTGATCCTTGCCTGTTTGAAAAAGGAAAAACCAAGGAAAGCACAGGTTGACGAGCATAAAATGGAAAAACAGCTGAAAAAGCTGTTTTATCTTAGCAAAGATCATTTGAGCGAGAATTGCTGTAGAAACTCACAAGAACTTGAACTTGTGGGAGAAGTATGTTCACTGCCGCACAGGCAGCTTAGAAAATCACGTTTAGCATCGCGTTCGGACATTCTTTGTTCACTGCCGCACAGGCAGCTTAGAAATCAACATGCCCATCAGACCAATTTTTGGTATAGTTCACTGCCGCACAGGCAGCTTAGAAATATCAGCCCTCGCTTGTTGTTTGGTACGTTCTGTTCACTGCCGCACAGGCAGCTTAGAAAAAATTGAATTCATAATGTATCTCCCCTTGTCTGTTCACTGCCGCACAGGCAGCTTAGAAATGTTATCCCTGTTTACGGCAAATCGATTACCAGTTCACTGCCGCACAGGCAGCTTAGAAATCATAAAATCGGGTTGATCATTCAATCTCTCTGTTCACTGCCGCACAGGCAGCTTAGAAAATTAAGCAACTAAATTAAAGCCTGGCACTTGCGTTCACTGCCGCACAGGCAGCTTAGAAATTCTCTTGCACGTTCACGCGCCTTAGCTAAGAGTTCACTGCCGCACAGGCAGCTTAGAAATGTTTGCTTCATCATCTAATCTTTCATCGTTCGTTCACTGCCGCACAGGCAGCTTAGAAAAGGATTACAAGAATCCACGCGTCAAAAATTAAGTTCACTGCCGCACAGGCAGCTTAGAAAAATCTATCGACACGCGGCCAGTATTTTGAAGAGTTCACTGCCGCACAGGCAGCTTAGAAACACCGGATTATATGCAACTGCGTTTACATAAAGTTCACTGCCGCACAGGCAGCTTAGAAACTAAGATGGGGAAAACTGCTTATCTTGAAGCAGTTCACTGCCGCACAGGCAGCTTAGAAATGTAGCGTCTGGCGCGAAGTGAATAAGTCCTAGTTCACTGCCGCACAGGCAGCTTAGAAAGCTGACAAAGGCGGACAAAATCCAGAGGAAAAGTTCACTGCCGCACAGGCAGCTTAGAAACTTGTATTACTGGCGCGACACCGACGGCAATAGGTTCACTGCCGCACAGGCAGCTTAGAAAATCCATTTCTGCGATCTCCTTTTTACTGAACGGTTCACTGCCGCACAGGCAGCTTAGAAAACTCAAGTTGGCTCCACGCAAGTCGGCTCCACTGTTCACTGCCGCACAGGCAGCTTAGAAAGGGTATTCTTTGACGCATCGACTAAGCGCATTGTTCACTGCCGCACAGGCAGCTTAGAAATCAATTAAAGAATTAACCAAACGCGCGGGCGAGTTCACTGCCGCACAGGCAGCTTAGAAATTGTATTACTGGCGCGACACCGACTGCAATAGGTTCACTGCCGCACAGGCAGCTTAGAAAACTCAAGTCGGCTCCACGCAAGTTGGCTCTACGTTCACTGCCGCACAGGCAGCTTAGAAACGTTCACTGACTGACTGCCGCGCTTTCGTTGAGTTCACTGCCGCACAGGCAGCTTAGAAATCTTTCATACGAGGCGAATAAACCACATCAGGGTTCACTGCCGCACAGGCAGCTTAGAAATTCAATTAAGCCATCTTCAAACTTTTCAAATGGTTCACTGCCGCACAGGCAGCTTAGAAATGTATAGCTTGGGTCGGTTGTAACTAGGTGAGGTTCACTGCCGCACAGGCAGCTTAGAAATTTATCATCTTGTGCAATTAATCCGTCAGGACGTTCACTGCCGCACAGGCAGCTTAGAAATTCTGTCTGTAATGTGACGCGCTCAATCTCTTTGTTCACTGCCGCACAGGCAGCTTAGAAAATTTCAAAAAGCATTTCTTCAGCGTCTACAATGTTCACTGCCGCACAGGCAGCTTAGAAAAGAACCCCCATCAAAGTGGCGCCGATGTTATCGTTCACTGCCGCACAGGCAGCTTAGAAAATATTTTTCGCATTGCGTTTCGCAAGTGCTTTGTTCACTGCCGCACAGGCAGCTTAGAAAATTATTTAATTGGGTAGTTAACTCTTTTTCTAGTTCACTGCCGCACAGGCAGCTTAGAAATCCAGCCGTCACCGTGAGATTTGTAACCCCAAGTTCACTGCCGCACAGGCAGCTTAGAAATTATCAACCGCGCGTATATAGCCAAACGAGAAGTTCACTGCCGCACAGGCAGCTTAGAAAGAAAGGTAGAGCAGGTTTGCGAATAAGAGAATGTTCACTGCCGCACAGGCAGCTTAGAAAACAACATTGAAATACCAGCGACCTCTTGAGTCGTTCACTGCCGCACAGGCAGCTTAGAAATATTTAATAGTGTTCAATATAATCGCCACTCAGTTCACTGCCGCACAGGCAGCTTAGAAAAGTTGACTTAATAACCCCTGATGAACTGCCTAGTTCACTGCCGCACAGGCAGCTTAGAAACTCCACTAAATCAGAGATTTTAGTGGGCGATTGTTCACTGCCGCACAGGCAGCTTAGAAATTATTCTGATTACCACAGCACAAAAACAGTTAGTTCACTGCCGCACAGGCAGCTTAGAAAGTTAAAGCTTTACACGCTTCTTTTTGAGTCTTGTTCACTGCCGCACAGGCAGCTTAGAAATTGATAAGTAAGTGAATAACAGGTAATACAGTGTTCACTGCCGCACAGGCAGCTTAGAAACCAAGTAACTTGCCTTTGTAACTCACTAATGAGTTCACTGCCGCACAGGCAGCTTAGAAAGACAGACGCTGGAACATACGGCGTATTCGACGGTTCACTGCCGCACAGGCAGCTTAGAAAATATTCGGATCGATGCATTGCTCTCTAAATGTGTTCACTGCCGCACAGGCAGCTTAGAAAATATTTTTCAGTAGGAGCAGGCAAACCAACACGTTCACTGCCGCACAGGCAGCTTAGAAAGATCGGTCTCTAAATCTATACAGTCTGTCGCGAGCACTGAGCAGCAAAATGCCGAAACAGCCCAAGTTGCGACCGCTTCTAATGAGATGGTTAGTACCATTTATGAAATAGCACAGAGTGCCTCAACGGCGGCAGGTTTAGCACAAGGTGCTAATAAAGAAGCGCTGCAAGGTAAAAAAGTTGTCACCGAATCTGTCCACTCAGTTGCAGACCTATCCACGGAAATACAATCTGCAAGTACTGTTATCTCTGAGTTACGCAGTGAATGTGGTGCTATTGATTCGGTTTTATCTGTTATCAAAGGTATAGCAGAACAAACCAACTTACTGGCTTTAAATGCTGCCATTGAAGCCGCAAGAGCAGGTGAACAAGGGAGAGAATTTGCGGTTGTTGCTGATGAAGTAAGAAACTTAGTGGGAAGAACACAGGGGGCAACTCTGGAGATAAATGGGATTATTGAGCAATTACAAAGCAAAGCTAAAGAGGCTGTTAATGCGATCAAAAATAGTGCCGAAATAGCGAATGTTGCAGTGCAACAAGCGAATAAAGCAAGCGAGTTTCTTGATATGATAGCCGATGCGGTGAATGCTATTCTAGATGCTAATGATCACATTGCGACAGCGGCTGAAGAGCAATCTGCGGTGTCCAGAGAGATCGATGAAAGGCTCGTTGTTATTGCCGATTTGGCGAACGGAACAAATCTACTCGCAGCAGATATTAATCGCGGTAATGAGGCGCTACAAAAATTAGGCGAAAATATAACTGAGTTGATGGCAACGTTTAAAGTTTAATTTCAACTTGGTTGAAATGTTGAGCATTGTAAGATTGAAGATACGAAAAAGGGTGAACATCAGGAGCAAGACTTTTTTATTAGATCTATACTCAAGACATCAACGGTCGCGCATTATTTGCCGAGAAGCGACTTGCCCATGCTGTCTGTTAGCTCCGGCTTGCTACATTGAATGTGTCGGGCGCGTGATCTTTTTAAGCAATACTAAGAGGTGAAATATTGATATGAAAAAAGATTTTGATAAGTTGATTGATAAGCTGAAAGCTGAGCGAGATGAATTGAAACTGAAAATACATCTTGGTTCTATGGATGCGAAAAAAGAGTTTGAAGCTGCAGAAAAAAAGTGGCAGCAAATTAAAATGAAAGCGGCTGAAATTTCTAACGATACAGTTGAAACATCCGAAGAATATATGGATAAGGCCAAAGTGGTCGGAGAGGAGCTTAAAGAGGCTTATATAAGAATTGCCAAGCGCTTGCACAAATAAGCTGATCAGTTCTTATTGTACTAAATTAGCAGGTCAGGGGAGTGGCTAGTACTGATGGCGTTAATTTGTCATTAACAGTGTATCTTGGGTATATGGTGCCAGTTAGTTGTGTATTGTGGTGTTAAGAATTGTCGGCGCATTGCCCACTTCTCATCTAGTCCTTGGCTGGCTAATCGTGCGCTATCAGTGCCATATTTTTGATTGATACCATCTAATATCTTCATTAAACCATGATCACTTTTACGTTCATTAAATAGCTCAAATTGCTGCTGCTGTTCATTACTTAAATCTAATAAGCCTACGCCTACTTTGTAATATTCGATGCCAGTTTCAAAAAGCGCATCAATATTTTCGTTGATCGTTTTAATTAAATCACAGGTGCTATTAGTCGCGCTGAAGTGTTTGACAATCTTAAAGCTGCGGGGGTGTTTATCAAAAGGGCTATTGGCTGTAAAAGCCATTAAGGTGCTACATAGTGAACCTTGTTGCCGTGCTTTAGCCGCCGCAATTGCGGTGTGCTTGGCAAGAGCCTGTTGCAGGGAGTCAATATCTATAATGCGTTGGCCAACACTTCTTGTTGAGAATATTTGTTGTTTATCCGCTCGCGTTTCATCCCATTCTTTACACACTTCACCATTGAGCTCTTTAATCGTTCGCAGTAGTTCAACATCGAAGTTCTGACGTATCTCATGTAGATTGAGGCGAACTAATTTAGCGACGTTATCAACTCCTAATGCTAATAGTTTTTCCGTTGTTTTGCGTCCAATCCCCCAAACATTGCCAGGCGTTAATTGTAAAAATAACTGCTGCTTTATTTGTGAATTGTCTAATAAGCAGACGCCTTGATAACTAGGCCATTTTTTAGCAATATGATTGGCAAGTTTTGCCAAGGTTAATGTTGTTCCTAGCCCGACACAAACAGGCAAACGTGTTTCTTTCCAAACCGCTTTGCGTAATTCTTGTGCGTATTGCACAAGACAAGGGATACTTTGTTGACAATGATTAAAGTTGAGGAATGATTCATCAATAGAGTAGATGTGCTGGTGTGGTGCGAAACGGCCAATAATCTGCATCATTTTACTGGAAAGATCGGCATACAGTTCATAGTTTGATGAGCAAACAATAACTCCTTTTTTTTCGCAGAGTAATTTGGCGTGAAAATAGGGTTGAAATTTTTTGATGCCTAATGCGATTGCTTGTTTATTTGCCGCCACAATACAGCCATCATTATTAGATAACTGATGTTACGCACTTACGGCCAGCATCTGCTTCCAGGCTTTAAGTGCTTCTTTTTGAGCTTTTATATAAAGCTTTGTTTTCAATCCAAATGTGGTTAAGCCTTTTTTTACACTTAACCCTTC
>NZ_JAHNZV010000015.1 GCF_022267535.1 Psychromonas antarctica | reverse complement strand
TGGGAATTCATTTTGCTGCCATAGGCGTTACCACGCGGAGCGTGGGAACGAGGGATAAATCGATAATTAATGTCGATCCAGCTCAAATAGTTATTAGCTAGTTCCCATGCTCTGCGTGGGAATTCATACTGCTGCCATAGGCATTACCACGCGGAGCGTGGGAACGAAGGATAAATCGATAATTAATGTCGATCCAGCTCAAATAGTTATTAGCTAGTTCCCATGCTCTGCGTGGGAATTCATTTTGCTGCCATAGGCGTTACCACGCGGAGCGTGGGAACGAGGGATAAATCGATAATTAATGTCGATCCAGCTCAAATAGTTATTAGCTAGTTCCCATGCTCTGCGTGGGAATTCATACTGCTGCCATAGGCATTACCACGCGGAGCGTGGGAACGAAGGATAAATCGATAATTAATGTCGATCCAGCTCAAATAGTTATTAGCTAGTTCCCATGCTCTGCGTGGGAATTCATTTTGCTGCCATAGGCATTACCACGCGGAGCGTGGGAACGAGGGATAAATCGATAATTAATGTCGATCCAGCTCAAATAGTTATTAGCTAGTTCCCATGCTCTTCGTGGGAATTCATACTGCTGCCATAGGCATTACCACGCGGTGCGTGGGAACGAAGGATTTTTTCTTGATGGGCCTGTGAGTAATATCGATCTAGCTCAAATAGTTGTTAATAGTTGCTTGTTTTAGGGAACTTTTTTTGCCAGAATCTCACTACGCAAGGTTTTTCTACAGTGCCCTGCAAAATTGAGATCCAATTTAGTTGCTGCTTTAATTTTTTTATATTTAATCTCTTATTATTGTCAAAAAAAGGTTAAACTAAGCAGGAGATTGGTTTTGAGGTTGCATTGTCAATGACCTTTCACACTCAACTTGGTATTACTGCAACGTACGCAGATGCGTTGCAATAAGATTAAGTTTTACAACTACCGGTAGATGATATTATCAGCTTAACTTTTTTCACTCTGATCCACTTAAGGACGAGTATCAATATTAAGCATAAATTAACATTAAACAAAGGAAGATTAAGATGAAAAAAGTACAAAATGGTTTTACATTAATTGAGCTATTAATCGTTATCGCGATTATCGGCATCTTGGCAGCAGTGGCATTGCCTGCTTATAACACTTATACACAAAAAGCTAAGTTCTCTGAGGTTGTTTTGGCTACAAGTGGTGTTAAGCAAGCTCTTGAGGTTTGTGCGCAACTAGACGGTAGTTTTACAGGTTGCAGTTCCGCTAATAGCGCTGCAAGTGGTGCTACTTCTACATATACATCAGGAGTCGCATTTGCTTTAACCTCATCTGATGTCGTGGCAACTATTACAGCCACATCTCGGGATATTGGCGCATCTGTAGACCCTGTTTATATTATAATCGGCACTCGCCAATCGACTGGTCAAGTTGAATGGAAACAAGATAAAACTGGTGGGACAAATAATTGTTCAACATTAGGCCTTTGTAACTAATCAATGACAACCCATAATATTAGCGGCCTGGCTTCTAGCCTGGCCGCTCGTGGTTTACTGCCCCTCGATAAACTCCAACAAATTACCACTGCGGCGGCTAACGATAAAAAATCGCTGGTCAGTTATTTGGTGGAAAACAATTTTATTGACAGTTTGACGCTTGCGCAGTTCTGCGAAGCTGAATATGGTATTCCTCTATTAGATTCACAAACGCTTCATCTGGACAGTATTCCCGAGAAGTTTATTAATCAGAAGCTAATAGAGAAGTATCATGCCCTGCCTGTTTACGTACAGCATAAAACCCTGTATATCGCCATGTCCGATCCCACCAATGTGTCTGCACTGGAAGATTTTGGTTTTAGCTTTTCGATGCACACTGAAGCTTTATTGGTGGAAGAAAAGTACCTTAATAAAGCCATTGAAACCCTTTTAGAAGATGATGTTTCGTCATTAGGTGAAATGGGCGACATTGATGATATCGAAGTGGATGAAAGTGATTCCCGTCTCGATGAAGCCCAAGGTGACGGTAAAGATGACGCCCCGATTGTTAAATATATCAATAGCATCTTAATTGATGCGGTACGCAAAGGCGCCTCGGATCTGCATTTCGAACCCTATGAGAAAAAATACCGTGTACGTTTTCGTGTTGATGGTATTTTACATGAGGTGGCGACACCGCCGGTTAACTTGGCGAACCGTTTTTCCGCGCGTTTAAAAGTGATGTCAAAGTTGGATATTGCTGAACGGCGTTTGCCGCAAGATGGGCGAATAAAACTTAAAATTTCTAATAAACGTAATGTCGATCTGCGTGTCAGTACACTACCCACCCTGTGGGGTGAAAAAATAGTGATGCGTATTCTCGACTCCTCTGCGGCGAGTCTCGATATTGATCGGCTCGGTTATTCGGGTGAGCAGAAAGATAAATATTTACAGGCCCTTGAAAAGCCGCAAGGCATGATTTTAATTACCGGCCCGACGGGCAGTGGTAAAACGGTATCGTTGTATACGGGTTTAAATATTCTTAATACTGTGGAGCGCAATATCTCTACCGCGGAAGATCCCGTGGAAATCAATTTAACCGGTATTAATCAGGTGCAGATTAATAATAAAGCGGGTCTGACCTTTGCTTCTGCATTACGTTCTTTTTTACGTCAAGATCCCGATGTGGTGATGGTCGGGGAAATTCGCGATTTAGAAACCGCGGAAATTGCCATTAAAGCCGCGCAAACAGGGCATTTAGTGTTATCAACCTTGCACACGAACTCGGCGGCGGAAACATTAACCCGGTTACTGAATATGGGCGTACCCGCCTTTAATATCGCCTCCTCGGTGTCATTGATTATTGCGCAACGTTTGGCGCGTCGCTTATGTAATGAATGTAAAGCCGTGGATGAATATAGTGACAAAGAGTTGCTGACCATTGGATTTAATCATCAGCAGGTAGCTGATGGCATAACCCTCTATAAACCCGTCGGTTGTGATAAATGTACCGGTGGTTATAAAGGGCGTGTGGGTATTTATGAAGTGATGCAGATGTCGGATAATATCGGCCATATTATCTTAAATGACGGTAATGCGATGCAGATAGCCGATGTCGCTGAAGCGGAGGGCATGGATACGCTGCGCCATTCCGCCCTTAAACAAGCGATTAGTGGTATTACCTCTTTAAAAGAGGTCACTCGTGTTACGTAGGTGATGCGGATTTTTTTATCTTGGTTTTAGCTGCGCTTAGGCATTCTCCCTTTCTCCTGTTAATTTTCCTCTGCGCGGTTGTGCGCTAGCACAAAGTTTTTTATCGACTCGGTTATCTTTACCGAAAGGCGCGCGTAAAGTAGTACTATTAATATAAGTGACCACCCTGCGTGTGCACCCGAATAATCAAGGAATAGAGATGGCGGTGAAGAAAAAAGCAAAAGTGACAGTGGTCGATACTTTTCAGTGGAAAGGTATTAATCGCAAAGGCGGTAAGGTTTCAGGGGAACTACAAGGGGTCTCACTGGTCGACGTTAAAGCGGAGTTGCGTAAGCAAGGCGTTAATGTCACCCGTATCAATAAAAAAGCCAAGCCACTTTTTTCCTTTGGTAATACTGTCTCAGCAATGGATATTGCCATTGTTTCTCGGCAGATAGCCACTATGTTGGGGGCCGGGGTCGCGTTAGTGCAAAGTTTGCAACTTATTGCGAAAAGTAGCGAAAAAGCGCCCTTAAGAGAGTTAATGACGGCGATTGCCAGTGAAGTGTCGACGGGTACACCACTTTCAAAAACGCTACGGGGTTATCCTAAATATTTTGATGACCTGTATTGCGATTTGGTGGATGCCGGTGAAGAGTCGGGATCACTAGAAACTATTTATGATCGTATCTCTATTTACAAAGAAAAATCTGAAGCCCTTAAATCAAAAATCAAAAAAGCGATGTTTTATCCCGCCGCGGTATTGAGTGTTGCATTTGTGGTGACGATGCTGTTATTGCTTTTTGTTATCCCCCAGTTCCAAGATATTTTCGCCGGTTTTGGTGCCGAATTACCTGCGTTTACGCTGTTTGTACTGGCTATTTCCGATGCGGTGCAGGCCTATTGGTATATTATTCTCGCTGCCATTGTTGCTGCGGTAATGCTCTTTAAAAGAGCGCATCTTAAATCTCAAAAAGTGCGTGATAATACCGATAAATTTGTTCTCAAGATCCCGGTTATCAGCACTATTTTAGATAAAGCCGCGGTTGCGCGTTTTGCGCGTACCCTGTCGACCACGTTTGCTGCCGGTATTCCTCTGGTGGATGCCCTTATTTCGGCGGCTGGGGCGTCAGGTAATTATGTGTATCGCAGTGCTATTTTTAATATCCGCACTGAAGTCATGGCGGGCATGCAAATTAATATAGCCATGAAAACCACCGGTGCATTTCCGGATATGGTCTCACAAATGGTGATGATTGGTGAAGAATCGGGTGACCTTGATGGCATGTTAAGCAAAGTTGCCGATATTTATGAGCAGCAAGTCGATGATGCAGTAGATGCCTTAACCAGCCTGCTCGAGCCGATGATCATGGTGGTCTTAGGTATTGTTGTCGGTGGTTTAATTGTCGCCATGTATCTACCTATCTTCCAATTAGGTAGTGTTATTGGTTAACTGTTGATTTAAGCTGCGAGCTTTGAGGAGACTTGATTTCGAGTACACAATTCAATCCTCCTCAAAGTACCTGATAACTTTTCAGTGAGCACTTAGCGACACAAAAAGCCAACCACGAAGCCGCTGCGCTGTGCAGCGGACACGAAGAAAACCAAGAAGATTAGGTTTTTAGCTTTTGATTTTACTCGGTTTAAAAATGCCATTAACCACTGTTGCTGTTATTTTATAATTATTTGTGAAAACGACTAGGTTAGCAATTTTGCCCACGCCAATACGGCCAATTTATCCTCCACTGAAATTGCTTTTGCAGGATACAGTGTCGCCATGCGGATCCCTTCAGCAAGCTCAATAGCGACACATTTAACGCACTCTTCGATAGACTCTATCATTATCACAGCCGATCCTCAGAACGTGCCGTCTGCGGCGGCATCTGCGACTAAAATTAATTTTTAAGGCGTTATCTTTTTCGATATACGCACATTTCATAAGCCACATGGAAGCCATTAACAATAACCCCAGCATAGATATTATTATCATAAATTGCGTCCACCATACGGTGATCTTGCTGTCATAGGGCTGATGGCATTAAACATAGGAGCCGTCCTTGTCGCGCCACTGTCGATTGCTTTTTTAGTTTCTGCCGTATAACTTGTGTAATTTACTCATGCATACATAACCAATATCTCTATTAATCGACTATCTGCTTTGAATTAAATTGCCTATCGGCAAAAAAGAGATTATAAGTTGCTGATATTATTACTTTCCAATGCAGTGAAGTATTTAAGTGTTTTAACTTTTAGTTCCATCGTTGCAGGCGCATCGCATGCGATAATTGCTTTGCGGTGAAGTTGTAATGCAGAAACGGTCCATAGGTGGTTTACGCTACCCTCTACAGACGCTTGCACAGCTAATGCCTTATTATTTCCTGTTGCCAAAATTAATATTTCCGTCGCCTCTAATAAGGTGGCAACGCCAAACGTTAATGCCAATTTGGGTACTTTGCTAACATCCTTATGAAAAAAACGGGCGTTGGCGATCCGTGTATTTTCGCTTAATGTTTTGACTCGGGTACGTGATGCCAGTGAAGAGGCGGGTTCATTAAATGCCATATGGCCATCGATGCCAACGCCGCCCATAAACAGGTTTATTTTACCGTAATGTGCTATTTTTTCTTCGTGGCGTAAACATTCCGTTTCTAAATCGCTAGCCAAAGCATTCAGTAAATTGATGTTTTTTGTTTGTATATTAATGCGATTGAAAAAATTTTGCTGCATAAAATGGTAATAGCTTTGTGGATGTGCGGGAGGCAGCCCGACATATTCATCCATATTAAAAGTCACTACATGCTCAAAGCTAACGTCACCCGTTTGCTATAGTTCAAGCAGACGTTTATAAGTTAGCAGTGGCGTTCCGCCCGTGGGTAAACCAAGTAAAAAAGGACGGGCCGCTATCGGTGCAAATTTGTTAATGCTATTGGCAATATGTCGAGCAGATCACTGGGCAACGGCCGTGCCATTATTGAGGGGAATCAAGCGCATATTTATCTCCAAGTCGCTCGTTAACTATCGTCTTAATGGGCAGTGTAAATTAAGCTTTCTTGGGATACCACATAAGTACTAAAAAAAGCATTTTATCAGTGGTTTAGATCCCACAACCGTACGATTGGGTTTGCTTACAGTAATAAACGCATTACAGTTTAATAGAAAAACAAGTGTTGTGCATAATATAAGGAGAGACCGTTGTGAATATTCTTGGTTACTTGCAAAAAGTAGGCAGAGCCTTAATGGTCCCTGTCGCCGTGCTGCCGGCAGCGGCTATTTTAATGGGTATCGGTTATTGGATCGATCCTAATGGCTGGGGAGGTGATTCTGCTTTAGCGGCATTATTAATAAAAGCAGGGGCTGCTGTTATCGATAATATGTCAGTCTTATTTGCAGTGGGTGTTGCTTACGGACTGTCTAAGGATAAAGATGGGGCTGCAGCTCTTTCTGGTTTAGTCGGCTTCTTAGTCGTCACAACACTGTTGTCGCCCGCTGCTGTAGCGCAAATTCAGAGTATTCCACTCGAAGAGGTATCATTCGCATTTAATAAAATAAATAATCAATTTGTTGGGATCTTAGTGGGGATTATCTCTGCTGAGTTATACAATCGTTTCTCATCTGTTGAGCTACATAGTGCCTTAGCATTTTTCTCTGGACGCCGTTTAGTCCCTATTATTGTCTCCTTTACGATGATCGTGGTGGCATTTATCCTGATGGCTGTCTGGCCTGTTATTTTCGATGGCCTGCAATCCTTCGGTGAAACTATTTCGGGGATGGGGGAAGTTGGCGCAGGGATCTACGCATTCTTTAATCGTTTGTTAATTCCAATGGGACTTCACCATGCCCTTAATTCTGTATTTTGGTTTGATGTTGCGGGTATTAATGATATTCCTAACTTCTTAAGCGGTCAGACTGGAATTGATGCAGGTACCAGCATTATAGGTAAAACAGGGATGTATCAAGCTGGTTTTTTCCCGATCATGATGTTTGGCCTTCCCGGTGCCGCGTTGGCTATTTACACGGCAGCAAAAACTGAAAATAAAGAAAAAGTAGCTTCTATTATGCTCGCCGCTGCATTATCTTCCTTTTTCACTGGGGTGACCGAGCCACTTGAATTCTCCTTTATGTTTGCCGCTCCTGTACTTTATGTCGTTCATGCCTTATTAACGGGGCTATCTGTATACTTGGCGGCATCAATGCAATGGATGGCCGGCTTTGGTTTCTCTGCTGGGCTTGTGGATATGGTACTTTCTTCACAAAATCCACTGGCTATAAAATGGTATATGCTGATTGTCCAAGGTGTTGCTTTCTTTGCCATTTACTACTTTGTTTTTCTGGCCCTTATTAAAGGGCTGGATCTTAAAACACCCGGCCGCGAAGATGATCAAGAAAACAACTCAGATGCAACAGCAAGCGATGATCCTAATCAATTAGCTCATCAGTATGTTAAAGCGCTTGGTGGTCGCGATAATCTTGATGATATTGATGCCTGTATCACGCGATTGCGTTTAACACTTAAAGATCGTAGTGTAATAAACGAAGCCGCAATGAAGGAACTCGGTGCTATGGGGGTTATAAAGTTAGGAGAAAATAATTTACAAGTTATTATTGGCCCGCAAGCTGAAAGTATTGCTAATCGTATAAAAGCATTTAAATAAACTGTATTGCAGAGGCGAGAATAAGGCATGCTAGTGAGTGTGCCTTTTTATTTACCCTGTTAATCGGATAAAGCCAAGCATTTGCAATAAAATGAGCAATGCATTGCCGCTCAATGGCGGTCATTTTTATCACAACAATCACACTTTAAATATGGAGCATATTATGTCTTTAATTGCATTTTTAATCATTGGTGCTTTAGCAGGATGGTTAGCGGGTCAAGTAACGAAAGGATCTGGTTTTGGCTTAATGGGTAATATCGTCGTTGGCTTAGTGGGCTCACTCATTGGTGGTTTTACATTTCGTCTGCTCGGTATGTCTTCGGGGAATTTGTTGGGATCATTAGTGACGGCCACAGTCGGTGCCGTGATCCTGCTTTACGTTGTACGCTTGGCTAAATCTTAGCTCATGATTTAGCACTAATGAAAGCCTTTTACAACCAAGCCGCTATCTACAGCGTTTTTTATTTTTATAAAAGTAATTGATTGCATTAGAAATAATCGTTAGTGTGATGACTGATTTTGACACCACAAACTATAATCGCCGCAGATCAGACTTTTAAGCGGTTAGAGTTTAAAAGGAATAAACCATGATTTTCTATTTACCAATCTACAAACAAACAAAAGAAGAGCTTGAGGCTTTCATCGATGATAAAACTCAAAATGAAATTGAGGCGCTAGCGGCCCTTGAAAATGATGGTAAAGTTTCAGACAGACTGCAAACTTTAGTTCGTTCAAAGATTCACACGGAGTATGGTCGCAGTTGGGATCAAAATAGAGCTGTAGGCTGGGTTTCGGTTAGTCGAGGTAAAAACGGTTTCGCTTTCTGTATCGGTAAATCAAATAGCTTAAAAAGCAACTCGCCCAAAAAATATTTCGAATTAGTCCCGTCTGGGGAAACCCATGGAAGTTGGCAGGTCATTGATTTTCTATCTTGTAATAACCCCGAGAAAATATTGTCTAAATTTGTTGATATCTTTGCCTCTATTGTCGCAGAAGGGCCTTTTAAGGCTTGTTATATAGACGATTCATCGATCCGAGCGGTTTATAAATTTGTAGACTGGAATGGGCTAATAGAAAGTTATATTGAGTGAGGAAAAGCTCGCTTGCATTAGGTTGTCTTGGTTTTTTCAGTATTATGTTTTCATTAACAAAAGGTGTATATCTTGGCAAAGAGAAAAACGCTCCTAGATAAACAGACTGGAAAAAGTGAGGCGGTATTAAGAGCGATAGCCCATATGCCGACCCAAAGCCTGCCTATTTTAATGGACGATGGCTTTGTGCGTGAGTTAACCGATACGGACTTTATGCGCATCGCCGTATTGCTCGCGCAGAAAAGTTATGAGGAAGGGGGATGCCCAATTGGCGCTGTTATCATTGATAATGCAACAAGACAAATTGCAGGCAAGGGGCACAACACGCTTGTTCAGGAAGACCATCCTTATAATCACGGTGAAACCTCCGCTATTCGCGATGCTGGCCGAATAGACTTTAGTAAAACAACTCTCTTTACCAGTCTAAGTCCTTGCGATATTTGCGCAACGTTAATTTATATGCGCGGGTTTAGCCGTGTGGTCGTTGGAGATATAACTAATGCCTCCGGTAATGAAGTACTTTTGCAGGAAAAAGGGATTCACGTTGACATTTTAGAGGACAAACAGGGGAGCGATCTTTACGCCCGATTTCGAGATGAAGAACCTAATTTAGATTTGGAAGACTGGCACGGCTTAAGTGCCTTAAAAAACAAATAAAATAGCAAAGCAACACTTATCGGTGGTGGTTTTTTCGCCTAAAGTTAATAAACCATCCAATCAGTAATAAAACCACCTGCTTATGCAGGTAACTTAGGTTGTTGTAAAAGATTATAAAATTACCACAGAGACCACAGAGACGCTGCGCGTTACACCGAGAAAACCCAAACATCAGTGTTTTTCTCCTTTTAACTCTGTAATGGCTTATGTAGATAACTCAGGTTGTTGTAAAAGATTATAAAATTACCACAGAGACCACGGAGACGCTGCGCGTTACACCGAGAAAACCCAAATATCAGTGTTTTTCTCCTTTTAACTCTGTAATGGCTTATGCAGATAACTTAGGTTGTTGTAAAAGATTATAAAATTACCACAGAGACCACAGAGACGCTGCGCGTTACACCGAGAAAACCCAAATATAAGTATTTTTCTCCTTTTAACTCTGTAATTGAATGTAAACCAAAACATAGTTTTGCAGTTGCATGAAATTTGTGTGATAAATATTTACTTTTTTGTATTTATCTGAGTTAAGTGCATAGTCATGTAAAACTAATTAACTCTATTATATATCCGCTCTCCTTTTTTATTCTTTCGATCAGTTAACACTTTGTCTATGCGTTTAATGTTAAATAAGATTTATCAATTTCGCTGGTATGTTTATGACTATAATTCATAAAATAGCAGCCTTTAATAAATATCTAAATCACCAATTTTAAGTGTTTATTTGCCGCCATCTTCAGTGTACAGTCCAAGAAATTTGGCGTAATAAGATCTCAAGGATCACCTCTATGTATATTGACTCATTTTTTAAACCATTACGTTGGACCGCTTTGTCGTTATTGCTTTTACTGGTGATGATAACTAAGGGGTATGCTGCTCTGCCAACGGTCAAAATGGTTGATGAGCAGATAGTTCAACTTGGCGTTGATCCCACAGTGAATGCCGCTGCCTTGGAACTATTGCAGCACGTACAGCTGAACTTAGAAGAGATACAAAGTTTACAGCAAAAAAATGAGACTTTATTACCTCTTCTGGAACAGGCTCCACAACGTAAAGTTGCGCTACAAAAGACATTAGATGACGTTACCGCTGCACAACCCAACCCTATCGCAGCATCTGCCTCCTCGAATACACTTGAGCAGAATTTAGCAGTAGAAAAAGCACGTAATAAAGAATGGACGGATCAGCTTACACAATTGCTAGCGGATCAACAGATCTTATTAGTGAACCAGGAAACACTGCCCAACGAAATTGCGGAGCAGGAGCAGATACTATACAGCTATAGCAATAACGATAGGATGACAGCTGATAACAGCGCGGGCTTAGGAGAGAGTAGGCCTGAACAGTGGCTGTCAGAATCAAAACAAGTGTTAGCCGAAACTAAGCTTAAATGGCTAAACTTACAGCAAGATACTTTAGTGCAAAGACGCGAACTGGCTAAAACACACGTTAAAATTTTAGAGCAGCAACTGATCCTGAGTAATAAACAGATTGATTTATTACATGCTCGTTTATTAGAGGAAATAGCGCAATCCAGCTTAAAAGTAATTGAGCAATCCAAACAGTTGAGCCGCGCACTCGCCGATGCCCCTGCCGTTATTCAAGAGTGGAATAGCAAAAATGAAAAGCTGGCAGTGGAATCGGAAACAGTTAGCCGCCAGTTGTTGTTAAGTCAACAAACCCGCCAGCAATTAGAGGCGGATAGACAACGCACGAATCAGAATTTAGCCGAAATAAAAGGTAACCTTAAATGGTTGAAGCATAGCCCTGCTTTTAGCGATACGATTCGTTTCCAATTATCTCAGCTACCCAGTCTTACGGATAAAAAAGATTTAACACAAACGATTAGTGCAGCACATCTACAACGCTTTCAATTCAATAATGAGTTATCGACATTGAAGAACATCCCGCTCTTAGTGGCGACTCTAGCTGAGACTGCGGGGTTAAATAATGCACAACAGATTGCGTTATCTCGTGTACTTAGTTTCCGTGTTGAAGTCTTAACCAGCTCTTTAGATAAAACGGATCAGTTTATTACTGAAATAACGCGCTTGGACGCACTGCGCGAGCAATTTTCTGCAGAATTAACGGCAGAAAGAGATTTTCTTAGCGAAACACAACTTTTTATTCGTGGGCGAGCGGCATTATGGCAGCTTTTCTCTTTGGATATTAATAATTGGTTTGGCAGTGTTGATATAGCCCAAAGGGTGCAGCAGTTATTGACTACGCTACTGCAATATAAAGGCGAATTCGCCTTGTTAGTTGGTCTATTTATACTGGTACTGCTCGCTGGCTGGCAGGTGCGTAAGGCCGAGACGAGTCATCGCGTGCGCTATGCAAAAACAATGGGGAAAGTGCGTAAAGATGCTTTTAGCCATACGCTGCTATTGCTGCTCTTCGCGGTAAGTTATGGCGCGTTGCTTTCTCTGTGGATGTTGGCTGCTGAAAGCTGGATTGAACTACGCCTAACCCCTTTTTATACGCGAGATTTGAATAGTCTCTTTATCGCATTTGCGACAGTTGTTTTCGCTTGGGAAGCTTTTTCTCGTATGGCCACCTCGGATGGATTATTAGAACGTCATTTTTCTTGGTCCAGTGAAACGGTAAAATGGATAAAGTTAATTCTTTCTCAGCACCGTTGGATACTTTATAGCTTGCTTGTATGTATGCTGTTTGCAGAAATATTATCAGAACAAGCAGAGAGCATGTTGCTACGTTTGGTCTTTGTGTTTTTGGCGTTATGGTTGGTTATCTTTTTTGTGACTATCTTTAAATCTCAACGGTTAACAACACAACTACCGTTATTTCTGCAATCTCAAGCAGCACTACAGTTATTAAGAATTCTGATTATTTTACCGATCATTGCTATTGCTGGTTTGGCTATCTGGGGGTATTTTTATGCATCTTGGGTGGCCTTATTTTACCATCAAGCCGTTTTACTGTGTTTTGTCAGTGCATTATTATTGCAACAGTTAGGGGTGCGCTGGCTTAAGATTGAGCAGCGGAAATTGGCTTTGCAACGTGCTTTAGACAGGCGTGAAGAGCAATTAAAACGTGATAAAAATAGTGAATCAGGCTCTGATGAGGTGGATGAAACCGTATTGGCCGTTGAAGCGATCAGTGAGCAATCGCTTACTTTACTTAATATTGCCGTGCTAGCGTATTTATTGGTGATGTTATCAACGGTATTCTCTGATGGTTTAGTGGCACTGCAATGGATGAATGACGTTACAATTTGGGAGGTGGTAAGCAGTAGTGATACCGGAAATGTGGTTGAAAATGTATCATTAAAAGCAGCACTAAGTGCAGTGCTAATCCTCGGGGTATCGCTTTTCTCCGCACAAAATATAGCTGGTTTTTTGGAGCTATTGGTATGGCAGCGTCTCAATATTTCAACGGGTGCATCTTATGCAGCGACCGCATTATTACGTTATTGTTTGGTCTTGGGCGGCGTCATTGTTAGTTTTTCGACGTTGGGGTTCCATTGGTCTGAGTTGCAATGGCTGGTGGCCGCTTTGGGTTTTGGTTTGGGTTTTGGCTTGCAGGAGATCTTTGCCAATCTAGTTTCGGGTATTATTTTACTCTTTGAACGGCCAATCCGTGTGGGCGATACGATCACTATTGGCGATCTCAGCGGCACCGTTATGCGTATTAATACCCGAGCGACAACGATTTTAGATTGGGATAAAAAGGAGATTATAGTGCCCAATAAAGCGTTGATTACCGAACAGCTGGTGAACTGGTCCCTTTCTGATCAGGTCACACGTGTCATTATTCCGATAGGTGTCGCTTATGGATCTGATGTGGCCTTAGTTAAACGGCTTCTGATGCAATCGGCTTCTGAGTGTCCTGAAATTAATAAAGATCCCGAATCTGTCGTGCGCTTTATGGCGTTTGGTGGCAGTAGTTTAGACTTTGAATTGCGTATCTATTTATCAAAAATAGACCACCGAGTAGAAGTTCAAGACAAGCTAAATACGCGTATCGATCAACTATTTAGAGAACATAAAATAGAGATCGCATTTCCGCAAATGGATATTCATATACGAGATCTGCCGCTCGCTGTGCCAGCGTTATAATTTATTAAAGCTTGAATATGTTTAAGGGGAATTAAAAATCCCCTTTGTTTACTTCCTCACTATTCGTTTTACTTTAAATCTGCAAAGTCACTATTTTACAAATTTTGTCAGTAAGTATGCCGCTGGAATACAACCCATCGCTAATACATTGCATATAATATAGGTTGTTTGCAAACCTAAACTATCACCGAGCAAGCCGACAACAAAGACCAGTACTGATGCTATTCCAAAACTGATCGACATATAAATACCATTCATAAATGTTGGCATATTAGAATGCGTATCTTGCACGATGGCCATCAGTACGGGACCTGAAGCAAAAAGGAATAAACCTAAAACAGCCAACATATAAATACTAGCAAACTGTATAAAAAGGAACATGCCTAGTGCGGATCCAATACTTGAGATAACCAATACTTTTTTTCTGCCGATTCTATCTGATAAATTACCCGCAAAGAAAGCGCCTAATACGCCAAAAAACTGCAGGACAGCTAAGGAGATACCTGCATACCAGAGACTCTCTCCTTGATTTGTTAAATAAACGGGTAGATAAAGCGTTAAAGCACTTTTCATTCCCGACTGAAAAAACAGATAAAATGCTAATACAGTAAAAAAGGGGGTATATTTCTTTAGCAGTTTTCGGGTATCTCCTTTTTCTTTTGTTTTCTGAGCAGGCCGGTTTAGATCGAAATCTTTAAGTTTCATATATAAGATAACTGATGCCAGCAGGCCTAAAGGCATTAGTTTATAAATGCCTTCTAATCCCCATTGTGAAACAGCGGCGGTGGCTAGTAAGGGGCCAATCGTTCTGGCTGACTCACCGCCGACCATAAACCAGCTCATCCCTGTGCCAATCCTATTACCCGAAGCTTCTTTTATCATTACTGGTGAGGGGACATGGAAAAGTGCAGAGCTTATGCCGGTTACAAATAAGAGAATAAAAAGGATTGTATATGAAGGGGCAAGTCCAATTAAACTCATTGCGATTGCTGTAATTGCTGGTGTTAAAATAACAAAATACTTTACCCCGGTTTTTTCAGCTAGTAGGCCGAAAAAAGGGTTAAAAAGTGTGGGTATTCTTCTGATAATCTCTAACAACGCACTGATTGATAAAGACATACCGTGTTTTTCTATTAAAAGGGGCAGTAATGGTGCTAAAAAAGAGGAATAGATATCATGTATCATATGTGCACAAGAGAGCGTAAACACCTCTGATTTTTTAAATTTTTTATTACTCATGGGTTTCCGTTATTTCGTTACAGGCTGATTTTTATTGTTGGTCGATGCCAACGGTTACACTGTTATTGTTAATCCCGCTTTGGCAATTCCTACGTTCTTACATTGCGCTTGCAGCAATGACATTGCGTCATTACCTGTACAATGGGCAGGATAAATGCGCTTAATATTTTCTTTATTTAAATAATTTATGGTGGCATTTAGACGTTGCTGATTTGCGCTGACAAGGTGCAATCCACCCAGTAGTGTGGTTATGTTAGTTGATTGTCCTGTTTGCTGCTTGATATGGTTGAGTGTATTAATCATGCCGGAATGACAGCAACCGCAGATAACGGCTAATCCATTGTCTGTTTCAATCCAAAGGCTCATATCATCATTAAGCAGGTCGGCTTGTTTTTTTTCTATATCAAGGAAAAAGGGACCGCCAGTATCTTCTAACTTGCTAAGGCGAGGAATTTCACCGGTTAACCAAAGCCCAGCGGTTAGTTGAGTCGCTTGGGTAATGAATCTTTTTTGCTGCTCGGGGAATGCCTTAATCGCTTGTGTTACCTTTTCGGTTAAAGAGATAGTGCGTGGCGCTTTATTAGGATGCAATGAATAACGTCTTTGCATGCAGTCTGGGTGAGCATAAAAAAGTGCATTGGCATTGTTCATTAGGAGAGTATCTAAGTTTCCACCGTGATCGTAGTGCCCGTGGCTTAAAATAATGATATCGAGATTATTAAGATCAATATTTAGTTTCTGTGCATTGTAAAAGAGCGCATCACCTTGGCCGTTATCAAATAATATCCGTTTACCTTGATGTTCGATTAAGATCGCTAAACCATGCTCCTGCTTTAATCCCGCTTGTGCGATATTGTCAACTAACACTGTCATTCTGCTGGTCATTTTATATTCCTATTAACGTTTAATAAAACGGGCCGTGCATTTGGCCATCAGTTGCTGATCCACATATATTTCAGACTCCATTTTATAAAGAGTGGAGTAGTGTTTATTTATTTTCCCACGAATAAGAATATCGGCAGTAAGCGGAATTTCTGCTAGATAGCGAATATTCATATCGCCCGTTACCGCCTCAACACCTTGATTAAAAATCGTGTTACACATGGCCGCATCAAGCAAGGCTGCAATAAAACCACCATGTAAAATTCCTTGATAACCTTGATGATGGATACTACCTTTCGCCTTCGCCCAAACAGTGCCCGTCGGATCACTATAAAAAGCAAGCTTTAGACCAAAGCTTGCTTGTGTGCCACATAACATACAATGCTGATGGCTTGGCTGCTTTGCTACTTTTTCTAATGCTAATGTTGTATCAATAAAATCTAGTTTCTCAATTTCTCTTTGTAGTAACGCTTTCTCTGTACTTTTCATTTCAACTCTTTGTTATGGGGGGAAAGGGGGGGATTTATTCCTTAAAAAAGGGAGTCAATTCACTCCCTTTATTGTTGTTATAGATCTTTTTTACAGAAATACCAGTCTGTGCATTCATACCCTTCACTCATGCGGCTTTCTGCAGCATCAGCGTTTTGTGGTGGTGGCACGATGACTTTATCTCCGGGTTGCCAACCTTCAGGGGTCGCTATTTTATGGGTATCAGCGGCTTTTAAGGCCCGAAGCAAACGCAGAAACTCTGGAATGGAACGTCCATTACTCATGGGGTAGTAAACCATTGCTCTTAAGATCCCTTTGGGATCAATAACAAAAGTCGCTCGAACAGCCGATGTATCGGAAGCGCCAGGGTGAACCATGCCGTATGACTTGGCGACGGACATGGAGAGATCTTCTATAATTGGAAATTTAATATCCACAGAGAATTTCTCTTTGATATTACGTATCCATGCGACATGGCTGTAATAACTATCAATGGATAAACCAAGTAGATCAGCGCCTTCAGCTAAGAACTCATCATGGTGTTTAGCAAACGCGATAAACTCTGTTGTGCAAACAGGTGTGAAATCAGCAGGATGAGAAAATAGAATTAACCATTTACCCTTGTAGTCGGAAAGTTTTTTTATGCCATGTGTGGTTTTTGCTTCAAAAGCAGGTGCTGGCTTATTGAGTTGCGGAAATGCAACTATATTATTTTGTTCAATGTTTTCCATATCGTTACCTTTATTGTTAAGACTATGGATGAGTGTCATCATAGTGTGGTTAAAAAATTGTGTGTGTTATTAAGTTAAACCTTAAGAAATTCAATAATATCGATACTTGAAATAACGCCTTTTATTTGACCTTTTTTATTAGTAACAAGCACTTTGTAGTGATGAGTTCGTTGCATCTCTTTGGCGATAGTTGCAATGGGCTGTTGGATATCGATCAGCGTCGCTTGGCTGAGCGTGATGTCTGATAATAAAGTGCCCATGGGCTTTTCGTCTGCGACTAAATTAAGCACTTCTTTCAGATTTAATATGCCTATTAATTTTTCATCTCGATCAAGTACTGCGAGAGAATGAATTTGCTCTTCTGAAAGTAGCTGAATTGCTTGTTGTAATGTATCGGACTGGTGTAATGAGAAGACACCTTCATGGATAAATTGCTGTGCAATCGGCGCGCCGGCTTTGCCATAAATTTGATCGGTAAATTTAACAACCCATGCACCCATTTGTACTTGAATAACATAACCGAGCGATATTACTAATGCGATATCAGCACCTTCTTTGCCAAATGCGGTCATTGCAATTGCCAGTGCGATAGAAAGGTTGCGCATCACACTGCCATAAAGGAGCGCAATAGCATCATCACGTTTAAAAAAGAACTTTCCAACCAAGGTACTGATAATAAAGTTGATCAGGTACAGTAATAAAAGTGGCATAAAAATATTAACCAGCATTAATGGATCTGAAAAAATGGTTTTGGCTTTGAGTGCCATGGCAACAAAGACAATACCTAATACACCTAAGGTTGAGATGGGGGGGAACTGTTTTTTTAATTTTTCTTGATAATGAGCCATGCCGTAATAAGCGATAAGCGCACGTTGAATCAGATGACCAATAATAAGTGGAATAAGGATAATAATAGTTATCTGCTGGATGATTTTTATCATTTCAATTTCAACTGAAGCACCCATCAGTTGATTTATATAAATCGGGGTTAAAAACGATCCAATTAATAGACCAAAAATAGTCATTTTAATAGCGGCTGCCATATTGCCTTTGGCCATGCCTGTCCATGAAATAGTCATGCCGGATGTAGGCAGTAAACCTGTTAATAAAAGCCCTAATGCCAAGTATCGATTATCAGAAAAAAAGGCAATCCCAATGGCAAAAGCAATAAAAGGGGTCACTGCGAAATTGATAAACTGGGTCGCAAGCTGCACTTTCATATCCCCACCTTCAAACACCTTACGAATTGGTAAAGTGATCATCATGGGCAATACCATTAAGAATGTGAGTGGAATAATAAGATTTTTAAGGTAACTGACTTCACTTGAATAACCATAAATTAAAGCAACTATCATCGTCAAAGGAATGCTTAAAATTAAGTTTTTCTGTAGCCAGAATAGTGTGTTCATTATTTTCTCATCATTGATAATTTGTGTCTGTTAATTTCTAAAAAAGCTGTTCTACCGTGAGTGTAAAACAGCTTCAATAATCATTTATTTTGCTTAACTATTTGCAACACCTTGACCGCGACCTTGGCCCTGCCCATTGGCAACACCTTGACCGCGACCTTGACCCTGCCCATTGGCAACACCTTGACCGCGACCTTGGCCCTGACCATTGGTAAGACCTTGTCCGCGACCTTGGCCCTGTCCATTGCTAAGACCTTGTCCGCGACCTTGGCCTTGTCCATTGCTAAGACCTTGTCCACGACCTTGGCCCTGTCCATTGCTAAGACCTTGTCCGCGACCTTGGCCCTGTCCATTGCTAAGACCTTGTCCACGACCTTGGCCTTGTCCATTGCTAAGACCTTGTCCTTGACCATTTACTACGCATTGTCTGCGGCCTCTGCCTTGATTATTTATCAAAACTTGTTCATCAACCGCTTGTCTATCGGTGACTCGGCCACAGCAACGAATGCGTTGTGATTTTTGTATACAATTTATGTTCAATCCATTTGGAGTTGAACAACGACCTTTGCCTCTTCTTATGTTTAATTCTTGCATTGTGATTTTCCTCTTTTGCAGTTGAGTGTGAATTTATTGATTAACAGCACGTTGGCAAAAACGCTTTTTCCCTCTTTTTCTACGCTTTTGGCATCCCGGCATGCTAAATTTTGGTTTGTCTAATAGATTAAGATGTAATGCCTCTATCACTTCATCCACATCACCAGCGATAAATGAAAACACTTCACAACCTTGATTGATTAATATTTTTTCAAGGTAATAGGGAATTGCACCACAAATAATCATTTCAACATTTTCTTTTAATAACTCATTGGTCATATCAATTTCATTTTGAGTATTAAAATGAAATGTATTAACGATACTGCACTCACTAGGTGTCGCATCAATAATTAACCAAGTTGAAGTGGTTTCAAAAACAGGTGATACCCGAGATTGAGCTGTCAATAATGCGACTTTCATAAATTCCCTTGTTTGTATGCTGCTATCAATAACCTTTCTTAGTTACTTATATTACAAGTTGTATGCCAATGTTTTTTTGTTTTTAAGTTACTGAAATTAAATGGATTATATTTTGATGTGATTTTAAATAGGAGCGAAAGGTTGCACTTGTGAGGCTGATGAGTTGCACTACTGCATCGATTGCAACTGTTTTTATAAAGATGCCAGACACGGCAGTAAAAATAATATGACAAGATCGATGCTAACTAGTGATAGAGGAAAGAGGAGGGATTTGTATATTGGGCAATACTTGGGGTAGTGCAATTGCCTTGGGTGTAGTTCCTTTGAATCGACGCTAGTCCCTTGCAATTAGTTGGATAATCGCTATTTCATGTTATAAAAACGCGAACTTTTGTAATGATATGCACTCCATTAATGGGACAATTAATACTTTCCGCTCCAAAACACAGAATAAGGGGCGTGGACTTTAGTCCACCTAATAAAGAATTAAAGTAAGCGGGCTGAAGCCCGCGCCCCAAAAAATAAGCCTGTGCCAGCATGGTTGCGCAATTTTTTCTGTGCGTTTATTCAACACGTTCCGTCGATTCAAAAGAACTACACCCAATTGCCTTTAGAGAGGGCTATTTGTTGGGCGTCGTTTTACGCTTACTCGCAATCTGCTTAGCTTTGTTTTCGCCTTACTGATTACCTGGCTCACGGCTATCACTTTGAGTGCGCTGTTACGAATAGAAGAAAAACAGCTAAGCCTAAAAATTGTAGTGGATGGATTATGCTGACCATCACGTTAAGATTATATCTTGTGTGCGCATTTTTAGATCCTGCCATCGTGCATGTAGCGCTCAACAAAAGTTTGCAGGTCCTGAAGATGATATCGTCTATTCTGGTGGTCGTTTTTTTCTTGATAGCTTTACTAAACCGCTTTATTCAGACGAAGAAAATTGCGCAGTATCATCGGGCGATTGAATTAGGATCTTTATAAATAAACCATAATATTAAGCGGATTGCTCTAATAACCCTATTTTTTATCTCTGTTTAGTTTTTAAGTTTAGGGATAAACTGAGCAACCATTGGTTTCTTTAAGGAAAATATAATGATTGAACAAGGCCATAAATTACCCGCTGCAATACTCAGTGAATTAACGCCAGAGGGTATTGAAAATCATCAGGTAAGTGAGCTTTTCGCAGGGAAAAAAGTGATCTTATTTGCTGTGCCAGGGGCGTTCACGCCAACTTGTTCGGAAGCACATCTACCCGGTTATGTGGTATTAGCGGATAAGTTTAAAGCTAAAGGGGTGGATATTATTGCTTGTGTCTCAGTTAATGATGCGTTTGTGATGAAAGCTTGGGGTGAGGCTCATAATGCTTCTGAGTTAATGATGTTAGCGGATGGTGATGGCAGCTTCACTAAGCAACTAGGGCTACAGATGGATACGGCAGGTTTCGGTGGTTTACGCTCACAGCGTTATGCGATGATTATCGAAGATGGTGTGGTGACGCAGCTTAATATTGAGGCGCCAAAAGCGTTTTCTGTGAGCAATGCCGAAGTGTTACTCGCTGCGTTGTAATAGCAAGTTTTCCGAGGAACTTGAATTGACCGGTGCAAGCCAATCCGTTAACCCAAAGAATACTATTAACGGATTGGTTATTAACCGTTATGCACCGCCAGGTTCGCCAGTAAACTCAACCAGCACATCTTCATCTTTGAGAATCATTTGGCAAGCTAAACGAAATTTGGGTGGCATGTCGGCTACATAGGCTCGTTCCTCATCCTTATTCGAAAGTTTACCAATGTTTTTCAGTCCTTCTCTTTCTTTGTCAGTTAACATCGCACCTTTGACATGATCGCCATCAAGGTGGGTGACTTCCACTAAGCAGGAGCCGCATCGACCGTCTCGACACTCATGTGGAATTTTAACGCCGTTTTCTTCTGCCAGCCCTAACAGCGCATCACGCTTGCCAACAACGGGAGTAACTTTTTTGTTTTTACGCATCATTGGAGATGAAAAATATACCGTAGCCATATAATGATTCCTTTTTAAATGTGATAAGTAATACTAATTTTTTACTGTAAAAGGTAATTCCAATTTGATTAATTGAGATCCGCTCGTCGGTTTTTATGTTGTTAAGCGACTTCTCTTTTAAAGAGAGGACGGTTTACACAACATTGTGGCCCACAACGGCTAATTTCAACGTCACTTATTTGCGAGCAGAGAATTGACGCTGTCTCCGATAGGAATTGCAAACTTGCTTTGAAATGCCAGTAAACGGAAATAAATCAAGCACAGTGGTAGGAATATAATTGCAATTCACAAGCCACAAGCAAACAAACGAGAGATGCGGTTTGCGTGTTGATGCACGAAAATACAATGTTCTTATTGCAATATCTTTTTAAACAAGCGCTTATGTGACGCTTTTGCCTTCTTGTAGCAAACATATTTAGCGCTCCGCTGTTGCGGCTTTACTGTGCTGGTCATAATAGTAAGCAAACTGATAAAAATGATTATCATAAAGATGACAAAGTGGGTTATTTATTACAATTTTGTTGCTGAGGATGTTCTCGATAAGCTTGCCAATGGCGCTATGACGGATAGCTAAACGCAAATGATATTTGCGTTTTTTATTTATTTTTCAATTATAACAAGAGAGTTATTTGAATTGATGTGTTGTTCCCAAGCATTCTATCGGTACCTAAATAAGGCATGTAATGCATGGGCTTAGTATTAGCAACATTCCTGCTCTATCTTATAAAGCAGTTGCAGTGCCGTTTCATCTTGGCAGTGCTCAAAGTATTCGTACAGGGGATTTGTCTGATTGCCGATAAAATGCAAATTATCATGATGCGATTTGATCTGTTGGGCTCTTTTTAATACAAAGTAACGATGCCACTCCTGTGGGCCTTTATCGTCTCTAATATTCTGCTCCAGCATTACAATCAGTTTGTCGGCATTTGCATCGCAGCCAAGACCGCAAAATGAGCGATAGCGATCTGCTTTATTGTCGTTTTTTTTCATCTTTTCTCCTTATTTTTTAGCGTATATATCTGATACCTTATGTTTTGGTGTTGCAATCTGCTTGCCATTCTTACCATTCAACATTAAACAAAACAGGTCGCATAAGAACTACATGCCGAGCAGTTTGGAGATCTGCACAGGTAGTCGCCACCTCGCTCGCATAAACAGCGGTAAAAAAATCGTTTCCAGCGCATATTTTTGTTGTTCTGATCATGTAGGGCGGGGAAATTGTGCTTTAGTAATGTGCCAAGCTGACTGCGATCTGACAAGCCCAAGCTATGCCACAGATGAAATTGTGCTAAACAGGCCGTCGCAATAACAACTGCCATCTGCATCGCACAAAGCTCTTTCTCGTTGCTGTGATCGAGTAATAAAGTAACCAACTCGTTGCGTTCTTCGGCTTTGATATCGAGTAACTCGCCATATACAGCTGCGCGCTCATGGCTTGGCGTTTGCTCAGAACATTGCCAGTTTGCTTCCTGTTTGTTTAAATATGGGCTGTTAATGATGCTTAGTAGCTCATTATAGGTTGTGTTATCTAATCCCAGTCCATGTGGTAAGGCCGCACTCCCAGACAACTGTGCAGTAATTATTTGCCTAAATAGTTCGCGGTTAATAGTAGAGAGTATTGCCGACAAATTCGCTTGGGTGGTAGATGATCTCGCTTCGCTAGATAACTTTAACGGGGCATTGCTGTTATTTCTTTGCATAGTTAGTCTCTTTTTTATATTTTAATTTTCATGCTCAAGCATTGCCCAACATTTTCGCCTTACCAAAGTTATTTTTTAATTGTTGATACAGTTCGCTGGGCGGGAATACTTTAAAGGGCTTATAGGGGGGGGGGTAATAATGGTGCGTTTCTTCCCGACAAAAGAGAAAGGTGAAAGAAAAGAAAGGGGGGCATAAAATCTGCTCATTGGTAAAAGGCATGACCCCCCGATCAAATAGGCACTGCATTTGCTGCGCCTTCAGTGGGATTTATAAATCTACAAACCGAGTTGAGGTTTTATAATATTTATCCATTCGCTCAGGCGGCTATCTGTTAAGCTTGCTTGATTGTCCTGATCCAGCACTAGGCCAACAAATTGGTCACCATCTAAGGCAGTTGAACTGTTAAATTGATAACCTTTATTCGGCCAGCGACCAATAAAGGTTGCGCCAGCGGTGGAAAAGATATCGTATAATTCTCCCAGCGCATCAACAAATTCATCGGGGTAGCCTTCTTGATCACCTAAACCAAAAAGCGCGATAGTTTTGCCGCTAAAATCGGCTTCTTCAAGGCTGCCAACTATCTCTTCCCAGCTTTCTCCTTCACAATCAACAGAGAGTCCCGGCAATGCGCCTTCGCCCAAGGTCGGAGTACCAATAATCAGATTATCAAATTCGAGCAGATCTGCGACGGAGCAACGGTTTATATTGATAGGTTTAGCGACATCCTCACTATCTAATATTTGATAGATCTGTTTTGCTATTTTGCGGGTTTTACCCGTATCAGTTGCAAATATAATACCTGTCTTAGCCATAATTAATTCTCCAGTCAGTTTACATGTTAGCGGACTTGTTATTGATTGTTTTTATGAGCTGCACAATACATGCCTTTCCCATATAAAAAGCCTGTGTTTTTAACTTGTTGATTTTTATATTTAATATTGAAGTTGTTAGGTTTTTATGGTGGTATGATTTAAGACAATAAGTACAATTGTCAGGCTTATAACAATAATTGTAGATAGATTGTTAGTTCTCTAACTAATTTTTGATACTAATGCGTGTAACTATAGAAACTTAAGCTCTGAAAATGAGCACTAATGGTCGCAAGGTATTTGATTGAGAAGAAGTTAACGATTGAAATTGATAAGGATGCCATTAGCCATCCTTTGATAAGCAAGATTGAGATGGTTATTAACGTCTGTTCACTCGATGCTCAGTTAAAGCGCAGATAAAAAAGGTTAATACTTCTCTCGTGGTGTTTTTATTTTAATAGTAACAGTGTCAAAATACGTGCTATTACGTCGCATCTCATATGCGAGTTGTTTGCCCGGCTAATAGTCTAACGAAGCTTGCTCTACTAGTTTTAGCGCTTGTTTGCGCAGCCAACCATCAGCGCCTAAGCTAAGCGTTTTTTGCGCAAGGCTGCGTGCTAAAGCATAACTACCTTGCTGATAATGCAGTTCGCCTAAACGATAATAACTTTCGGGGTAGCGCGGGGCGATTCGAATTGCTCGCTCTAAAGATGCTTGTGCTGCTGAGTTATTGCCATTGAGTGTTTGTTGTTCGGCACGCTTTAATAATGAGATCACCGCTGCGGGGGCTTTGGCGACGTTATCCACTGGTGACGGCTGCACTTGCTTGATGACCGGTGCCGTATCTGTAGGGCGAGTTGTTTGCTCTGGCAGTGGTGTCGTTGGCTGCGAAATCGGCGTTACTGTTGGACGCGTTGCGCATGCCAGCAACACAAAAGGTAGGCAAATAAGGGGTAGCTGTTTTATTAAATTCATTGTTTTTCTCATTTTATAGCCATTCTATTAATTAAATACTGTCTTTAAACGCAGGGCAAAGGGTTGGATGCTATTACTGAACTAAATCACGAAACCAGTCGATCACTTGGTCAACGCCTCGACGACAGCGGATCTCTTCCGACGGCGCTGTTCCGGCAATAAAAGGTAATGGAATGGCATTTGCACAGGCTTCCTGACTGCCTTTTCCAGTTTCAGGATCAACCCAGCCAATAACAATATCGGCAGGGGGTAAATTTTGTAGTGGCAGGCGCGATCTTTCTTTGAATATCTGTGCCCAGATCGGCAATGCGCCACTTGATCCGGTTAAACCAATACTTTGATTATCATCTCTGCCCAGCCAAACCACGGCCAGTAGATCACCGGAAAAACCTGCAAACCAACTATCACGTAAATCATCCGTTGTACCGGTTTTTCCTGCAACTGCAAAATCAGGGAGCCGCCATTGCAATGATCTCGCCGTACCTTCGTGGGTAACTGCCTGTAATGCATGGCGCAGCAGATAAATGGATTTACCATCAAAGCGTTGTTCGACTTGTAGGGGATAAGGTTTTAATTCACTTTTATCTGCGCTCATGACGTTATTGATCGCCAGCAACGGGGTGTAAAAACCATCGGCGGAGAGAGTTTGGTAGATCTGTGCAATTTCAATCGGTGCCATATCGAGGGCGCCTAGGGTGATTGCTGGGAGCGCTGGAATTTGCCGTTCGAAACCTAATCGATGAATGCTATCGACTAAATTATCTAACCCTAATGCATTACCCAGACGCGCTGTTGCTTGGTTATAAGAGTGCGCCAGTGCTTGGTATAACAGAACCTCACCATGATCTTTATGATCATAATTTTGCGGGGACCAACTATCGCCATTTTTCTGTGTGAGTGTATATTGCCCATCATCTAAAAGGGTCGCCAAATTATACTTGTCGGACTGCTCCAGAGCAGTTAAAAATACCGCCGGTTTTATCAGTGAACCTACTGGTCTGTGTGCATCAAGAGCCCGATTAAAGCCAGCATAGCGAGCATCTCGGCCGCCGACAACCGCGACCACCGCACCTGTATTGGGCCGGGTTATTATAACTGCACCTTCAAGTTTACTATTTTCTCCATCTGCTTTGTGTTTTGCGATCGCTGTTGCTAACACCGATTCTGCATTTTCCTGAATCAGTGGATCAAAGTAGGTAAAAATAGAAAGGCCGCTAGAGCTTAACTGATCCGCTTGATAGTTGTCCTGCAGTTGACGGCGTACTAGATCTAAATAAGCGGGGTAGCGTTTACTGTGGTTGGTGGTGCGCTGATCCATACCTAAAGGCTGTCTCTTTGCTTGCTCGGCCAGTATTGGCGTAAGCTGCTTTTTACGTACCGCTATATCTAACACTAAATTACGGCGCAGTCTCAGCCGTTCTGGATTGCGCCACGGATTGTAATAACTTGGCCCGCGTACGATAGCCACCAGCAAAGCCTGCTGTGCAATCGATAAGTTAGCAAGCGGACGTTGAAAATAATATTGACTGGCTAGGCCAAACCCATGGATAGCACGAGGTCCATCTTGGCCAAGGTAAATCTCATTAATATAACCTTCAAGAATTTCCGATTTATCAAAGTGCAGCTCTAGTAGCAAAGCCATCACTGCTTCCTGCACCTTGCGCGATAAGGTGCGTTCGGAACTCAGGTAGTAATTCTTAATTAGCTGCTGAGTCAGCGTTGAGGCACCTTGAGAAATGCCTCCCTCTTTTATATTCGCGATGAATGCGCGTGCGATGCCACGTAAGGAAATACCATAATGGTCATAAAAACCATCATCTTCAACGGCAATTAACATCTCTTGCAGTGTGAGGGGAACTTCTGATAGTTTGACTAGTAGACGATCTTCATGGTGAGCCGGATAAATGCCGCCAATAACCACCGGCTCAAGACGCAGTAAACTGCTGTTATCATCACTACTAAGCTGGGAGACCGTTCCATTATCGAGTGTCAGTGTTACTTTTCGTGGCGGCTCTAGCTCATCACTAAATTGAAATCCGCGGGTGTAAATAACGACTTTTTCATTGCTGCCCGTCGCTTCACCGGGTTTGCTAACGCGTGATACAAAGTGGTAATTCAACTGTTTCAGCTCTGCCTTTAAATCTACAATGGTTAATGGTGCACCTACGTATATTTCTAACGGGCGCGCGTACACGATAGAGGGAATTGACCATTTTTTACCAGTGAAAGTAGAGCGAATTGTTGCATCGAGGTAAATAACTGCCGTTGATCCAAGTACAACTATTACGATCAGCAACTTCCAATAGGTTGCTAAACGTTGCGGCTTATCTTTATTGTTCACATAGACCTCTTTATTATTGATTATTTTTAAGGACAAAAAGCTGCGTGTCGTCTTGTGGATCTCTTTTGAGGAAACAACTGCATTATATACCCGAGCTCACTGAAATTGTATATTCAGTGAGCTCGGTTATAAGTTTGTCTACGTGGTCGGGGGAACTTAAAGGATAGCAAAGGTGTTAGTGCCACGCTCCATTAGCGCGCAAGAAAATGGCAACTAACAATTCATTAGTTGCTGGGATCTCTATTCCGACTCCAAAAAGCGGTCTCAACAGGCAATACTAATCAACTTTATTATTCCCTTTATTATTATGCTTAGATAGCGCTTTATTGGTGAGGATAGTTATTAAGTATCGGTTTCCCATTGTTCTTCTTGTTCTAAAACAGCAATGTTTTCGTCGGAAATAATAGGCCCAGTTTGATGACGGAATTCGTTGCTGTCTTCATCTCCCTCTTGGGTCGTGATAAAGTTTAGCAAAGAACTGCTGTAATTAGCCTTCGCCTTAGCGAAATGTTTGCCATCTTCAGTACTTACTAAAATAATGTCTCCCTCGGAGAAATTCCCGCGTACTTCCACTATTTCATCGCTGGTAAATTGTTCACTATGTTCATCAATCGGATGATCAAAATTAGACTCAATAACTAATTCACCTTGTGCTTTTGAAGTGTGAGTCATCCAATGCAAGTTTTCCTGCATCGGTAGATCATAAGCGGTGAATACTGTTCCAGGATTAGTACCATTCATCAATAGTTCAAATGAGCTTTCCTTGAAGCCATTAACAATATAAGTCCGGATGCCGTGTGAGGTGGCTTTCTCAGCAGCTTCTATCTTGGTTTGCATTCCGCCAGTGCCGACTCCATCCTCCATTGCTCCGCCCGCCATTGCATAAATGGCCTCATCAATATTGCACACTTCTTTAATCATTGTTGCATCTTTGCAGGTATGAGGGTTTTTATCATATAAGCCATCTACATCTGAACAGATAATAAGTGCATCGGCATCTGCCGCCGCCGCAACCATTGCTGAAAGATTATCGTTATCACCCACTTTTAACGCATCGGTGGTCACGGTGTCGTTCTCATTAATAACGGGTAAAATGCCATGTTCAAGTAACGCAAAGATGGTCTCGCGAATACTGTCATAACGTTCCTTGTCCTGCAGATCACCATGGGTCAATAAAATTTGTGCCGATGGGAAATCAAAAAAACGGTTCCAAGATGCCATCATCTCATTTTGTCCTGCTGCGGCCATGGCTTTTTTTATTGCCACAGTCGGTTTTTCTATATTGCCAAAAAAGTGAGCACCCGCTGCAACCGAACCTGAAGAAACAAGGATAACCTGTATTTCTAGATCCCGACATTGCAGTATAAACTTAGCAATATGTAAGAGATAACGGGAGCTGCATCCTTTTCTGTCTGGTGCTATTAGTGAGCTACCAACTTTTAATACAACGCGTTTCCATTGACGATTTTTCATATTTCCTCATTTTTTTGGTGTGACAACGCTATCGCGAGAGTAAAACGATTTGCTGCTGTAGATAATTATTTTATAAACGATGTTTGGCTTGTAAAACTGGCATTTTATAGGCGAATGTTATCAAGCACAAATTGAGAGCAAAATAAGAACGTAGAGAGAACCGAACTTATTCAGAAGCGATATTATAGCACTTTTTGTATGATTTATGTCAATTTAAACCGAAGTTGTACTATATGGGTACATAGAATCGTTGTTAAAAAGGTCATTTAGGGGTCAATGCATGTGAAAAATGAATGCAGAGAATACACTGCTAATGTTTCTAGGATGGGATAATAATTTCACTTGCTTTGCTCCCCCTTAGGCGTCTGCCACCTAAATTATCCCTGTTAAAGTTGTCATGTCATTTGCGCGCGGGAAAATCGATTTCAAGAAAATTTAATTAAACCACTGCTTTAGCCATAAGTTGAGGATAATTTCGGTAGGGGGCAAATATCTCGAGGATCCAATCAATAAATGCTTGTACTTTAAAAGACTGATTGGTGGAATTGGGCATTAACAGATAATAACAATAGGGGCTAATAAAAGGCGCGGAAAAGGGGATCACTAGGCTGCCATCTGCTAACTGTTTTTCAATAAAAGTACGGGGTATTAATGCTACCCCCATATCGTTTACGGCCGCTTGCAGTAACATACTGAAATGCGCCATGCCATATTTTTTATCCGTGGTGATTTGTACATTAACTTCCTTTGCCCACGCTTGCCACAATTTAGGCCGTAAAGTGTGTTTTAACAGCGTCATTTTATTAATGTCGTCAAGGGATTGCATTTGCTCAGCGACACGGGGAGAGCACACAAGACATAAATCTTCATCCATTAATTTAATAGCATTGACCCCTTGAGGATGCGAAGTCGCACTGCGAATCACTACATCATATTCGCATTTAGAAAAATCAACGGGTAGATCACTGCTCGACAGATCAACATAAAGATTGGGATAGCGAGACTTAAAATCGCCTAAGCGTGGGATTAATAAACTAATGGTTAAACTGGGCAACACATTCACAGACAAACTTTGCAGACGTAATGGCTGAGACTGCAAAGCAAGTGTTGCATTACTAATCGTTTGCAACGCAGTTTGTACATGGGGCAGATAAAGCCTAGCTTCATCAGTTAAAAGCAATTTACAATGCTGTCGTAAAAATAGGGTTATTCCCAAATGCTCCTCCAATATTTTCACCTGCTTACTGATCGCTCCGTGGGTAACAAAGAGTTCACTCGCTGCTCGGGTGAAACTGACATTGCGAGCCGCAGACTCAAATGATCGTAATGCATTTAGAGGTGGTAAATTAGGGTACATTGGCATCCATCGAGAATAAAAAAAGTACATTTCAGTGAGACTGTCTGGCAATAAATATACCCTCTTTAGTACCGAGAAACTAGACGAATTTTGATACTTTTTAGACTGTGAGTTTCGCTCACCCTAGGCCGAATATAACTCCTTTGCATGGTCATTAAAGTGAGATTAAAGTACCCGCCCAATTCATTATTAAACGGAACAAAAATGGACTTTCAAGTGCTCTTAGGCACATCCCCTGAAGCAGCGGTTATACTTTTTTTTGTAGCAATCTTAGCGGGTTTTATTAATGCAGTCGCAGGAGGTGGAGGGCTACTCAGTATTCCCGCATTGATGTGGGTTGGGTTGCCACCATAGGTTGTCTTAGCGACTAATAAATTACAAGCATGTGGCGGCAGTTTTTTTGCAAGTTATTATTATGTGCGTAAAGGTCTGATTAACTTAAATCAGATAAAATTACCAATCATCTGTGCTTTTGCTGGCGGTGCGCTTGGTACTATTAGTGTGCAACAGATTGATGCACATATAATGCAGTCTTTTTTACCTTTTTTAGTGTTGGGAATAGCGGCTTATTTTCTCTTTGCGAAGAAAACCACAGAGCAGGATAAACAGCAACTTTTATCAACTACGCTGTTTTCATTTAGTGCGGCAATTTGTTTGGGGTTTTATGATGGTTTCTTTGGCCCGGGTATCGCCAGCTTTTATACGCTCGCTTTTGTTTCGTTAGCCGGTTATGGACTAATGAAAGCCACGGCGCACGCGCGCGTACTAACTTTTTCTAGTAATATTGCTGCACTTCTCTTTTTTGCACTGGGCGGCCATGTATTATGGTTACTCGGCGGCATTATGCTGGTGGGACAGGGACTCGGTGCCACGTTAGGATCGCAATTAGTGGTGACGAAAGGTAGCCAAATTATCCGCCCACTAATTGTCACCACTTCAATTGTGATGAGTGTTAAGTTACTTTTTTATTAACATTAAAGTAAATAAAACGGCACCTTTAAATTGCTTTGTTTACACGAAAAAGGCTACAATTTGCCGCCGTAAAAAGAGATAACTATTTAGAGTTTTATTTATTGAATTATTTGGCATTAATGATGCAAGGTAAGTAGGTAGATGCAAATAAATAATAGTCATTATACTATCAATACATTAGCCACAGTAGCGAAAAATAGCACGTTTTTATCGCTGCAGAAATATTAATCATAAGGAGTCAAATATGCCTGAGAAAAAAAAGCCTCACACATTTAAAACAACATTGTTAAATGATTGTACTAACCATTTAGCCTTTCAACTTGAGCAATTCAATACAGAAGAAAAAGTGCGTGAAAAAAAATTCAATTCATCGCATGAAACGCTGATAACTGACGTTGTAACGCCTGAATTTATTCTCGGTTATAACTAATGAGCGCCTTCTTTATGCTTCTGCCTAAGGATATTGCTGAAAACTGAATAATGCCCTCTTTATAAAAAGGGCATTAAAGCAGATACTTACTGATATTAGTTGTAATCAATTTACTGACCACATAAGCAGAGTCCATACTACGTCATTAGCAGTGCTAATAATTTATCCGCTAAGCTTGTCGAGTATTAATAAGATCATTGCTGCAAATTAGCCTCCGAGTTTGACACTATCAAATACGTCTCTTTTGGGTTTTGAAATAAGCCATCCCATTTTCCATCGTGACTCATTCCGCCTTCCAATGTTATTCACTACAGTCTTTTAAATAGCGGCATTTTTCACCCTGTAAGTAGATGATTTCTTAATGACTATAACTGAGAAAGTCAGTATTGTCGTCAACGTCAGACTCCTGTCCTAGAAAGATATTCCGCTGTTTTTTCTCATACCAAATCTACTCATTATCTCTCCATCTAAAGACTAAAATTGTTAGACCTTGACCGAGTAATGGTGCGTTCACGCTCTGCATTGCACTTATGGGGTGCAAATAAGTTTGCTTTAGTTTGATTTTTTGTATGGGTCTATCTATTTAACCTCAACTCGGGATAATGGAAACGCAATTGACATAAATATCAATTAGTTAAAATTTTACAGAAATCAGCCCGCATCTTAAAATGTGTTTGCGTGTGCAAAATATCGGTACGGCAACTATTACCATTGAGCGGATGACATCAGTAAGCTTGGATGTTTAAAAAAAGAGGATTTATCTTGACCCTAAATATGTGCCACTTGCGGTGATGGTCATTACCACAAGGGTAATCAAGAAAAGGTGTCGAAATTTATCAGTCTCTGACTATTCGTGATTTTATAAAAACCAGCCCAAGGGCATCATTGAACCGGTTTTTAATTAAATAACATGCTTATGCACTTAACTCAGGTAAAAATGGGAAAAGATAAAAACACGTCAAAAAATTGCACCACAGAGTAAAATGAGGGAAAACAGAGAAAAACATAAAAAATAATAATTATCTTATATTTTAGTATGTTAGTTTTTCTCCGTGTCATCTGTGGTAGTGGTTTTAATCTTTTTACAAAAAATAACCTGAGTCATCTACATAAGCATGTTAAATAATTAATATAAATTATTGTTTATGTTAAAAAAATCTAGAATAACTTAAAAAGAAAGATAGTCCTGATGTTGAGTCTATTTCAACTAAGGGGCTATCGGTAATGGCGTTGCCGTACCAGGTTTTAGTCACACCAATGCGCGTTAGACCATTTAGAATACGCATGGTTGTGGCACTGATCCCGATTGATGAATTAAATGCGTAGTCAGGAGAATATTGTGTTCTTGTTGCACTAGCTTCATGCGCGCGGACGCCGTAATAGTAATTAACCAGATCACTATCTTGATATTTTAGGCCAACCGAAGGTTCGATAAAAAAAGCACCTAATCGCCACACATAACTTAAATTACTGCTCGATTCATAGCCGTTACTGTTACCTAAAAGATCAAACATTAAACTGGAATCGATACGCAGATTATTATATTTATAGTCGACGCCTATTCCTCCGTCCAGCGATGATTTACGTGTGTCCATTCCTTTAAAAACATCACTGTCATCTTCATCGTAACCGGCAAACCTAGGGGCTAATTTTATTGAAAATTTCAGACCATCAAAATCGGCAATCTTATAAGACACAAAGGGGCCAAAAATATTAACAGCATCTCCTCGATAGCCAATGACGGGAATGGGGATTATGCGCATATCGTAGTCTTTATATACTTCTTGATTTACCCCTAATCCAAAGCCATAAATAAAGCCTTTGGGCTCTATTTTGTCGCGATTATCTGCGAATGTCAGGGAAGAATAACTAAGTGCCGCTGCGAGTAACATAGATTGAATCATTAAAACTATCTTCATTACGCTGTTCCTTGAATTTTTTATATCCATGAAAATGGGTTAGAAAGTGCTAAGTAGAGTAACTGACATTATATGTCTTTACTGAGAGGTTAAATAGTTAGCCTACTATAGTCAAATCTAACGAGTTTATTTGCAAATAAAGTAAAATAAACGGGATCATATATCTATTTTCATTAGAAAAAAATGCTTGCAGCGCATTTTTCATATTTACGGGCTGCTTTTTCGTTGTCATTAATCGACAGCCATTATTATATTATAAATAGTTAGTAACAAATTGGGTGCCTCAGTAAGCATAAAATCTAATAGGGTGCTAGCCTTTATACACAGCGCCTCTTTTCGTCAGAAGCGAAGTTGCAAAGCAGCGCTAAGTATATGCGCTTCGCTATTATTATTATCCATTGCACCGGAAGGCCTATGAACAGTATTGAAAATATGGCATCTATTCTTAACGCATTGCCTGATCCTGCCTTTTTGCTATCACGCCGAGGAAAATATTTAGCTGTGTACGGAGGTAGCGATTCTCGTTATTACCACGATGGAAGTAAGCTGGTTGGTTTACTCATCTCTGATTTGATCACTGCAGAAAAGGCGAACTGGTTTCTTGATAAAATTGCTCAGGCTTTAGCGTCTAAAAAATTACTGATTGAAGAATATGAACTAAGTAATAAAGATGTAAAAGGCCTGTCCGATATGGGGCCTGACGAACCTATCTGGTTTGAAGGACGAGTTCAGGCGCTTGATTTTTTGGTCAATAATGAAGAGGTTGTACTTTGGGTCGCAAGCAATATTACGGCGCGCCATCAATTTGAAATTAAATTAAGAATGCTCAGTGACACCGATCAACTGACTGCGCTTTCTAACCGAAGAAGGCTTGAGCATGACCTGACCCTTTATTACGAAAGTGTTGTGCGCCACTCGCTTCCAACTTCTGTTTTGATCTTTGATTTGGACAACCTAAAACGGATTAATGATACGCTTGGACACCATGTCGGCGATAAAGCTATCCTGGCTGTTGCAAACATTTGTCGGTCACAACTGAGAGAAACGGATAGGGCTTATCGCTTGGGGGGGGATGAGTTTATTATTACCTTGCAAAATAGTGATTTGGACCATGCAATGCAATTTGCTGAACGCTTGCGAGGGATCTTTAAACTTCAACTAGAGCGATTTTCCATTGCCGGAGAAGCTGCGACTGTCAGTATCGGTGTGACGGTTATTTTATCCAATGATCGCTGTTATGAAGACAGTCTGAAACGTGCGGACAGTGCTTTATATAAAGCTAAACGAAGTGGTAAAGATAAAGTTGCCTGTGCTTAAGTGATTAATCGCTTGTCAGTATTTGCTCATTTAAGATCTGCACTGCAATAGCGTGGTAGGCAAACTCATTATGTTCAAGGTGGGCTTTAATTACTTTTTTCCACCATTAATAATCGTCGCCATCACCCGCCGTTCGTCGTAGGGCTGGGCTTCACGTTGTATCACTTACATTGCTCCTGTAGGGCAGTGACCAAGGCAATCACCTAATCCATCACAGGCAAGGTCGCTTTATTATCTATGATTTGTACAGCCCCCTCATGGCAAGCGGGAACGCAGTCTCCACAGTCGTTACATAGGCTTTTGTCTATCGCTATAATATAATATCACGTAACATTTAGTCATCCTCATCATTCAAATCGGCAGCTTTGGCGGTGGCTGGCTGGTAAACCTCAACTCGATCTCCTTCTTCTAATACCCTGTTCTTTGGGCAAACCTTGCCAAAGATACCTACTTTTAAATTTTTCAAATCAAGCTCGTTAAAGAGCGTCGCGAGTTTTGATTGCGCAATGGCTTGCTCTGCTGTGATTGGCGATGCTAAATCTAGCTCCTGCCAGAAGCTGGTACTGCCTGCTGCATAGGCGACACTGAGTTTCATAGGTTAAAATCCTTTGTTTAGGTTGATTCTGTTAACCAACTTGACATGCTCTTATCTATTTATTTCACATGGCAAGAGAAATCATTGCTAACGGCAATGATCGGCGGTGCTTGCGGTGCTCGCCACTGATCAAAAATACGTTTTCCTGCGAGGATAAATCCAAGCATAATAAATCCACCCGCGGGTAAAATGGCTAATAAAAGTCCTTTATAGGCAGGGAAGGGGGTCAATTCGATAATTGAAAAGCTTTTTCCTAGTAGCACACTCGCATTAGCAAATAGAGTACCACTACCTATTAGTTCGCGGCATCCGCCTAATACTAGCAGGGCGACAGTAAAACCCAGTCCGGTTGCTAAGCCGTCAACGATTGCTGGTAAACAGGGGTTTTTTGATGCATAGGATTCTGCTCGCCCTAATATTGCGCAGTTGGTGACAATCAGCGGGATAAATAAACCGAGCACTTTATGCAGGTCATGTAGCCAAGCATTCATAGCAAGATCGGCAATGGTGACCAGTGATGCTATCAGCAATACAAAAATAGGAATGCGTATCTGAGGGGTTAGAAATGAGCGAATTAAAGAAATTAATAAACTCGAAAAAAACAGTACTGCAGTGGTAATAAGTCCTAAACCCAGCCCATTTGTGGCGCCGTTAGTGACTGCAAGTAACGGGCAAAGTGCTAACATTTGGGCGAAAACGACATTATTATCCCAGAGGTTGCTTTTTATCATCTCTTTATAGTTATATTGCTGCATATTATCCCCGTTTATTTTGTGTGCTTGAATCTATATTTTTGTATATGTTGGGTGTCTGTTTAATTGTTGTTTATGTTTTCTTCGGCTGTATTTGTCTGTAGGAAAACATCTCGGTTATTTTTAAACTGCTGCAGTGTCGAATGGATGCATTTAACGACAGCGCGTGGTGTGATCGTCGCACCAGTAAAAGCATCAAATTGGCCACCATCTTTTTTTACTGCCCATCCTGTTGAATCAGGGTGCTTTAGTGACAAGCCCTTAAAGTTTAAAATCCAGTTAGATTTTGCCACTTCAATTTTATCACCGAGCCCTGGCGTTTCTGTATGGCTCAATACACGCACGCCACTTAGTTCGCCTTTTGCGGTGATAGCGACAAGTAGAGATATCTTTCCTGAATAGCCTGCTGAATCTGTAAATAATACAATAGCGCTTACTTTCTCTTTTAATGTCGCACGATAAAAAGATAAAGTTTGTCCCTCAATCTCTATCTGGTATTTTTTATCAAGTGGCTGATTATCATAAGCACTGCTAGGCAACACCTGATTTAATAATTTAGTCAGATCCTCTCGTTGTCGATCCGCTATCGGTTGCTCAGTTAAGTTATTGGTGAGCAGCAATAAACTACAAACGATTAAAGTTACCCCAGCCATCAGCAGCGCCGGATAGGCCAATGTTTGTTTTATTTTTTCGTTGATCAGTTTCATTTTATCTCCCCATAAAGTCGCTGACGGGTACAGCTTTCAATCAGTGGGCTGACTGCATTCATTAACAAAATTGCAAAAGCGACACCTTCGGGATACGCCCCAAATACACGGATCAAAAATATTAATAAACCGCAGCCCAACCCGTACCAATAGCGTCCTTTGGGAGTGGTCGGGCTGGTCACGGGATCCGTCGCAATAAAAAAAGCTGCGAGCAGCAGTCCACCACTGCTTAGCTGCGCCAGTGGAGATAAAATAGTATCGGGGGAGATTAGCCATGCGATGGTGGAGGGGATAAAGCAGCCGATGATCAAACTGACCACGATGCGCCAGTCAATAACGTTTTTCCAGATCATCCATATTCCGCCGAGTAGCAGCAAAAGTGGTGATTCACCTAAGCTGCCTGGGGCAATACCCAATAACATGGTAATGATGCCAGTATTAATTTCACTGCTACCTGTTTCCATTACGGCCCCTAAAGTGGTCGCCCCAGTGAAGGCGTCAGCTAGGTTGATAAACAGCGGTTCAGGCGCAGGCCAACTAGTCATTGCCACAGGAAAAGAGATAAGCAGTACCACGCGTGCCAACATCGCTGGATTAAATAGATTCTGTCCTAAACCGCCATACACTTGCTTACCTAATATGACTGCGACTGCTGCTCCAAAAGCGCCTAAATACCAGGGAAAGTGTGGCGGCAGACTCATCACCAATAATAAGGCGGTAACGATGGCGCTACCATCACGCAGGCGACCTATAGTGGTTTTCTGGCACTTTTGACAGAGCCATTCAGATATAATAGCGGCGACCATGGAGGCCACTACCAGTAGCAGTGCTTGTTCGCCAAATAGGTAGATCCCAAATACCAGTGCGGGCAATAAACCTAAAATAACCTGACGCATTAAGCGGCTGACTGTCATCCCTGAATGTATATGGGGGGCACTTAATAATAATGTTGACATAATTAAATCTCCTGCTCAGCTGTAGTGGGCGTTCTTTTCGGGCGAGTTGCGCCTCTTTGGGCTTTTTTGGCTGCTTTCTGAGCGGCTTTTTCTGTCGCTTCTTTAGCTAATCGCTCGCTGCGTTGCTGATTAAGGCGGCGTGCAAGCTGTGCTTTATTTTCCATTTTCCGTTGTCGACCAAGCTCATCTTTGGCATAGGTGAAATATTGGGTAAGCGGTAATGAAGCAGGGCAGATAAAAGCGCAGGAACCACATAGTAAGCAGCTATTTAAACCCTGTTCGCTGCTGGCCTCTAAATCATCATTAGCCACTAACTCAGCCATTGCATTGGGCAACAACCCCATTGGGCAAACGCTCACACAGCGTCCGCAACTTACGCAGGGACTACTGTTTTTTTGTGGCAATTCAGATTCTTCTAAAAATAAGATGCCACTGGTGCCCTTAATAATGGGGGTGTGCATATTACTGATGGTGTGGCCCATCATTGGGCCACCGATAACAATTCGACTGGCTGTGCCTTTTAATCCGCCGCAGCTGGCTACCAGTTCTGAAATCAAGGTGCCGATTGGCGCTTCTATATTCATCGGTTTCTCAAGTGCACCACCGCTCAGAGTGACAACTCGATGGGTCATTGGCTTACCGTAGCGAATCGCATTATAGATAGCGGCGCAGGTTGCGACATTCTGTACAAATACGCCGACATCAGTTGAACGTTTCCCTTTAGGCACTTCAACCTGGCATAAGGCTTGGATAAATTGTTTAGCCGATCCCATCGGATAATGGGTGGGTAGCGATTTTATCTCAATATTAGAATCTTCACTGGCCGCATCGGTCAAAATCTGTAGTGCTTCAGGTTTATTATCTTCAATACCGATAATAGCCTTGGGCGCAGCCGTGGCTTGTAAGAGATAGCGGATACCCCCAATCACCTCAACGCTTTGCTCGCGCATTACTTTGTCATCGCAGGTCAGATAGGGCTCACATTCACAACCATTGATTAACAAGGTATCAATCTGCTTATTTAAGGTTGAACGTATTTTTGTGGCCGCGGGGAATACTGCGCCGCCCATGCCAACAACGCCAGCGGCTTCGATAATATCGATTAGCGCGACGCGATCCTTGGCGTCATTATCTACTTTAAGCGAACTGTTTTGTCTCTCCGGATCACAGAGCATATGAATCATTAACTCTTCACCACCGCCGGGAATCGCGGCGCGATGGGTGGCGATTTTAAGTACCACCCCCGATTGCGGAGCATGGAGATTAGCGCTGCTGCCTGAGCCTGTTGCAATAAGCTGTCCGGCGATAACTTTATCACCTGCACGGACAACCGCAGTGGCAGGCAAGCCGGTATGCTGTTTAAGGGAAATATATAAACGCTTAGGCGCAGGCAAACGCATAATATCGTTGTCATTGCTGAGTTGTTTGCGCCCTTCAGGGTGAACGCCGCCTTTGATCAAGGAATGAGAAAAAAGCATGGATTCACCTCTTTTTAGTTTTGCTGTGGTTTGGGCCAAGCCCAACCATAGGTAAAGATAGGATCTGTTTTATAGGTAATGGCGTCTTGTGGACAAGCCGATACACACATCCCGCAGCCCGTACAGATGTCCGTTAATATCCCATGAAGTTGTTTGTTTGCGCCAACAATGGCATCAAACGGACATTTCTTAAAACAGCGTGTACAGCCATCACATAGCGTCGGATCAATTTCGACAACTTGTGGGAGACATTTTTCGGAGGTGCCTTTTTGAAGCGGCACGCCGAGTAATTTAGAGAGTTGTTGAGCTAATGCTTGTCCGCCCGGTGGGCAGCAATCCGGTCCCAATTCGCCAGCACTCATTGCAATTGCTGCCTGTGCACAGCCAGGAAAGCCACATTGTCCACACTGGCCGTTTGGCAGTAGTTCACTGATTGCATCAACTAAGGGATCTTGCTCCTTCGCAAAAAAACGAGCTGCTAAGCTCAGTGCGAGTCCCATTAGTAGCGCCAACAGCGGAATAGCTAATAAATTTAAACTCAGCATAATATTTACTCCTTTAAGCTATGCCAGTGAAGCCGGAAAATGCCATCGCTAATATGCCGGCTGTAATAAAACTAATGGGTGCACCTTGCATTGCTGTTGGTATTCGGCATAGAGTCATTCGTTCGCGTAATCCCGCAAACAGCACGATTACTAAGGTAAACCCCAGAGACGAGCCAAAGCCGTAGAGCAGCGCGTCAACAAAGTCCAGCTTCTCACGAATAGTTAGCAGGGCAATCCCCAATACAGCACAGTTGGTGGTTATCAGAGGTAAAAATATTCCTAAGATACGATGCAGTTCAGGGCTTTGATAGGCGACCATCATTTCGGTTAATTGCACGAGAACGGCAATCACCAAAATGAAACTCAGTAACCGTAAAAAGCCCAGTTCTAACGGCACCAGTAGATAATGATCCAAGATCCATCCCGCAGCGCAAGATAGGGTGAGCACAAAGGTGGTTGCTAACCCCATACCAAATGCAGAGCCGACTTTATTCGATACCCCCATAAAGGGGCACAAGCCTAAAAATTGCGCTAGTACTACGTTATTAACTAAGCTGGTGGTCAGCAGTAATAGTAGGTAGTCACTCATTCTATTCTCCTTGTTGATTTCTATTTTTTGCTAAATTGCGCGAACAAAGACTGGCACTGTTTATTACTCATTACCGATATGCTTTGCGATAACTATGCCAATAAATAAAAAGCCGATGTGCGCACCAATTCAGCGTTTTTAGATTAAAAAACGCACTGCAAAGGAGCAGGATAGGAAAACGGTGGTTTTGCACTGATGGCGCTAAGTCTGCAAGAGGCCTGAAATAACGGCAAAATATGCGTGATAACTTATGCTCTTTTGTTTTAGATCATTTTTTTGTGTTGTTTATATGAGGAATCTATAAATTCTTCGTTTTAGGCATATAAGTTGCGGTGGTTTTTACTGAAAGAGATCTTTTTTTACTAAAATAGATGATTTCTTATGTAAAGGGATGTGCTGCTTAGCTAAATGCAACAATCAAGACAAATTGTTGCATTTATGACAGAAATCAGTTCGCTTATTGTTTACATATTAATAGTGGCTTAACAAGCCCAATCGGAGGGCTAATGAGTGAACCAATAGCGACGAATTCAGGTAAGAATAAAGTTTTTGATGCGGAGCAACAGTTAATCGCGTTACACAAAATCAGCGTGATTTTAAGTCGCTCTTTGAATATGGAGGAAACGCTGCAACAGATGTTAAGTTGTCTGGATGAATTAGCTGGGATGCAATTCGGTATGGTGACTTTATATAATGAGGGCCGTCAAGGGATGTTGGTACAGGCACTGCACGGTGCGACGCCGGAAGTGATTCGTGATGCCTCAAGAATTAAGTATCGGATAAATGAGGGGATTTTGGGGGCTGTGCAGACCAAAGGCGAAACGCAGGTGATAGCTAAAGTCTCGCAAGATCCGCGTTTTTTAGACAGACTGAGTCTTTATGATTATGATCTGCCGCTGATTTGTGTGCCCTTGGGTAATAGCTCCTATCGTGCTGGCGTTTTGGCGGCGCAACCTATGAGTGCAGATCTAAGCGAGCTGGCTAGAAAAACGCGCTTTTTAGAGATGGTCGCGAACCTGATATTGCAAACATTAAGATTATCCAACACAGTACAAAAAGAGAAACAGCTACTCCAAGATCGCAACGATAGCCTGCAACCCACAGCTAAAAAATCCGATAGTTTTGCTTCTATGATTGGCAGTACGCCAGCTATGCGAGAAATATTTGAAACCATTGGACAGATAGCCAAGTTTGATACGACGGTTCTGATCAGAGGTGAAAGCGGTACTGGTAAAGAGCTCATTGCTGGCGCTATCGCTTATAGATCACCACGTGCCAATGCACCCTTTATTAAACTTAACTGCGCCGCATTACCGGATAATCTGCTCGAAAGTGAATTGTTTGGACATGAAAAAGGTGCCTTTACGGGGGCGGTAAAAACCCGCAAAGGGCGCTTTGAACTGGCGGATGGCGGTACCTTATTTCTCGATGAAATTGGTGAGATAAGTGCTGGTTTTCAAGCGAAATTACTACGGGTTTTGCAGGAGGGAGAGTTTGAACGAGTGGGAGGACAGGAAACAATTAAAGTTGATGTACGCATTATCACCGCCACTAATAAACCGCTCGAGCAGGAAGTGCGTAATGGCAACTTTCGTGAAGATCTTTATTACCGTTTAAATGTGATGCCGATACAGTTACCGCCGTTACGGGAACGGTTAGATGATCTGCCTGATTTGGCTCGTTTTATTGTGCTTAAATTTGCCAAAGTGCAGAATCGGATTTTAAAAATAAGCGACGGTGCTATCCGTTTGCTAATGGGGCACAACTGGCCCGGCAATATTCGTGAGTTGGAAAATTGCATTGAGCGTGCATCGATAATGAGTGAATCTGGACTTATTGATCGTGATGTAGTGATGATCAATCAATCGACTATCAGCGCCTTCGGCGCCGGGCAGCAAGGTTATTCGGTTGACGTGAGTGCGGTTACCGTAGGTGCATCGGATAATGATGACCTTGATGATCGCCAGCGGGTGATTTCAGCATTAGAGCAATCAGGTTGGGTACAGGCTAAAGCTGCTCGTCTGCTAGGGATGAGTCCGCGACAAATTGCGTATCGGATTCAGACCATGAATATACATGTCCGTCGAATCTAAGCTAACTTAACACATTGCGCTGCCAGAGTTATTGGCAGCGCAATGTTATGCTAATGGAAGGGGGAATTAACTGTAAAGATTAAATCGCCTGCGCAGCATGGGTAAAGCACCCTTTGGAGCAGACTTTTACACAAGCGAGGCAGCCGATACAGTTATCAGCATCGGCAACAGCCATCACCATCCGTACATCGTCATCATAATCACCAGCATCATCTTCATCAACGTCGATCTCTTCTGGGGAAAAAACATCCCGAGTACAGACGTTATAACAGCGCCCACAACCGATGCAGTTTGCCTGATCTAAGTGTTCTATAAATTCGGGTGTCCAGCTTTCACCCGATTTGGTTGTTCCTGTACTATATGCCATTTTTTTCTCCTTTATTGTTAATGAAAAATGCTTACTTATTCATCCCACGCGCCATCGGCGAGCGTTGCAAAATAGTCGGGCTGCTGTTTCCGGCTTAACTGCCGCGCCTGGCGACGGGCTATTTTGCCGGGCCAATTTCCCTGGATCTCGATGATTAAACTCGCAATAGAATTGATTTGAGGATGGATAACTACACGGGTACCTTGTGCCAATAGCCGTTGACGTACTGGATTCCCGCAGGCAAGGCAGTAAACCGCAAAACAGTTGCTTAGCGCGTTTAAACGATCTGTTATTTTCTGCTCATTGTGCCCTTCATAATGGGGCAGTTGAACCGTGTTGATATGTGCACTTGCGGTTGCGGTGACGCGATAGATAACAAGATTTGGACAGCTGCCAAAATGAGCATCTAAAAGGCTCTTTTCGTTGCTGGCAAAGGCGATATATAAGACATCTTCGTGTATTTTTAGCGCATTAGACATAGTCAACCCCGACTTTAATCTGGCTGAGATCTTGTTTCAATGGCGAGTGATAGACAGGAATGCTATGTACTTCATGACGTAATAGGTTGGCAAGCTCAAACAGTGTGTTGCGGATGCCGCTATAACCGATAAAAGATTTTGCAAAACAGCCGAATTCATCATGAATAGGAATACCGATACGCAGCAGTGGAATATTCATCTCTTTGGCGATGCTTTGGGCATGGGCGTTAGAGAGTAAGATATCTACTTTGGCGTTCGCAGCTTGTACATGTAGATCGGAGAGATCGCCAATCTGTACTTTATCAATGGGTAACGACACCAGTTGCGGTTGGTTGCAGGGGGCAATGATCACCGATAATGTGATATTGGCGCTTTTCAGTAGCGCACTAAATGCATTTAAATGATCTGCTTCCATGGCCAGCCCTGCTTTTTTACCGCCAAGCTGCGTATGGGTATCAATCAGCGCATCGCAGAGCTGTCCACGTGCTCGCTCAATATTGACGGGGACTTTGCGGCCACTCAGACGGCTAAGTAACATTATCAGACGATCTGTCTGCTCTAGCGTATGCAGATGTGCAAATGTTTCGGTGGGGATTTGGGTGCGTTCGACCAAGATACTGGCCGCTCGATCTAATGAATGACCGATCACTATGGTGGCGAGGGCCTGCCCTACGGTTTTAATCTGTTCCACAGTACAGCCCCCTTGAGAGAGGCTATTAAAATCTTGAACTGCTAAATATCCATCAAGGGAAAGGCTCAAATCGGGGATCACTACAGGGGTTAAACCAAATGCCTCAACATAACTTTTTAGTAGCTCGATATCGCCAGGGGTAAGCATATGGCTGACCAGTATATTGACTCGTTTTCGGCGCGCGCTGCTTGGCGTTTTACTTACCACTAAATGTTTAATCATTGCCTCAACGGCACCCGCATACCCGGTTTCCAGCGAGCCATAAAAATCAGGCGTATTGACCGGAATAATGGCGGTATTTTTATATTTAGGATTTTCTTCTTTAAACAAGCGAACTGAAGATTCAATATCACAGCCTTGTGCTTCAGTGAGGCCGGATGTTAATAGGCCTATTAATTTGGGATGCTGGGTACTGCATAAATGGGTAAAAGCCTGCATTAAGTTATCATCGGATCCCATCACGGTTGAGATAGGATCCATTGCTGTCGATTGCATTGGAATGGGCTCATGAAAATGTTGTATTAGAAAAACTTTGGCAAAGGCGCTACAGCCCTGCGCGGCATGCATCAGCGGCATCGCTCGGTCAATAGCGAGAAAAGCCAGTGCTGCGCCGAGTGGCTGGCCCACTTTTAGAGGTTGCTCTGCGAGCGCTTTTTTATTGGGGATTATTTGTGCCATATACTATTCCTTAACATGGGATAAGCTGCCATTATTATGCCGACCAAGGAGCAAGCTGTTTTGCCTGCGGCCACACGGGACTCTCTAAGGTTAAGCATAATTGCTGCGCAAGGGTCAATATCCCCTTGAAACCAGCAAAAGCATGTTCGCGCTCTTGGTTTACTTCGACAAAGGGCATTCTCGCTTTATAGGCGGTGTACATATTACGGCCACCGGCGATCATTACGTCGGCCTGATACTGATAAGCCACATCAAGTAGATTTCGTGGGCTGGTTTCATCGAGTAATATGGCATCATTGCCCATCAGTTCTCGAATTCTGGCTTTATCTTCCTCTGTACTTTTGCGAGTACCGCTAGCGATTACCTGCATGCCCAGATCTTGCAGTGCGGAGACAATCGACCATGATTTGACTCCGCCTGTATAGAGCAGCGCTTTTTTACCTTTTAGTTGCGCACGGTAGGGCGTTAAGGCTTGATTAAGTTGCTCAAGCTCTTGGCTTATGAGTTGTTCAGTACGCTCAGTAAGCGAGGGATCGTTAATCAGTTTGGCAAATTGACGCAGCGCAGCACACATATCACGTATGCCATAAAAGCTGCCTTCAAACCAAGGGATCTGATATTTTGTGTGTAATTTACGGGCAACATTAACCTGCGCTCTTGAGCAAACCAGCATTAATGCTTCAGCATGATGCATAGTTTGTAGTTCCTGAAAACGGCAATCGCCCGACAAATTAGCCAAAACTCGCAGTCCTAATCTGTCTAGTAAAGGCAAAATATGCCAAAGCTCACCGGCAATATTGTATTCCCCTACTAGGGCAATATCATGGACGCGGCCGAGGGCGAATTCAGGTTTTGGGGCCGGCGTTGCAGTACCAATGACTTTCTCAACCATTAGTTCGCCAGCGATACGGTTACCGAGGTTTTTATTGCCATAAAATCCAGCCGCATCAATGGCGATAACGGGAAACTTAATATGGCTTTGTGCACTGCGGCAAACTGCTTCAATATCGTCTCCTTCCATTGCTGGTACGCAGGTGTTATAGACAAAAATGGCGGCGGGTTGGTGTTTTTTGGCGACTTGTAATATGGAATGGTAGAGGCGTTTTTCACCGCGTCCCATAATCACATCTTGCTCATTGAGATCGGTTGTAAACCCTAAACGAAACAGCTCGGGTCCAGAGCTTTGCGACCCACGTTTATCCCATGAGCTGCCCGCGCAACCGACAGGACCATGGACAATATGGGCGACATCGGTAATCGGTAGAAGAGTTATCTGCGCGCCATCAAAACAGCAACCTCCTGCTGTAGCGCCCGGAGTGGCCGGCGCACAACCTGATTTAGATTTTTTATTATGCTCACAGGCGGGCTCATTTTGTAATTCGGTAATTGTTGATTGTCGCATAGGATCTCCACGATATAACGTTTGTTACTGTTTCTGTTGCAACATTCGTTCCTTACCTAACTCATTGATTTTTAGTGTTTAACTTATGTTGTATTCAATACAATGGTGGATAGCCGACACGACATTTTTGCTTTGTACTTACTCTAAAGCGGAAAAGCGTTCGTTAAAATAATCTTCCTGCCCCATGTGTTTGGCTAGCCAAGGCGGCAGTGCTCCGGAGCTTACACGCTGCTGCAGTTCTAAAAGCTGCGCATCGATACTGGGGTTATCTTTGCTTTTAAGCGGATGAATACCTGCACGGATCACTTTCGCAGCGGCAGGGCCACCAATAGAAGCGCAAAACATCAACTGACAATCCTTGATTATTTGCGCTCGAAAACTGTTTTTCTCACTTCCGCGTCCCCCCTCAGCATTGCGCACTTCAATATGGTCAATTTGCTCGGCATCAAGACGGTAGATATAAAATTTTTCGCATGATCCAAAATGGCCATCAACCGCTTTACCATCTGTTGAGGCGAAAGCTATCAGTAATTTGCGGCTCACTGTTGTCATATTATTCTCCCTTTATAGCGTATTGGTTGATATTTATGTGCTTAACCGCGGCGCATTCTGATGGTGATCGGTAGACTGGGAGGGGCGGGTAAAGGCTCAAAATAATAGCAATGGCCACTGCTTAATGTCATTTTTCCTCCCCAACGCTTCTCTTCTTCAAATTCCAGAGAAGTCACCTGCGCTTCGAGATCTTTTTTGGCAATATAGCCTGTCAGGATCCCGTCTTGTTTTCTTAACATTATGTTAGGCATTAGCTGCTCCTTGGGTGATTGTTTCTCTGAATTTACTTTCAGTGAAAAGCTTACTTAAATAAGTAAGCTTATTTGCTAAAAATAAAAGGTTGGAGCAACGCCCTCCAACCTTTTAGGCTATCGTATTAAATCAAAGCCGAAATCTGTTTTGCCGTAGACGCTAGTATCCTGATCTAGCTTGGCTAAAATTTCATTGACTAGAGTAGTCAATATTTGCATCGCACCTTCATAGCCCCAAGTAGTCTGGTGATGTAGATGATGACGGTCAAATATCGGGAAACCAATACGGATTAATGGCACTTTAAACGCTTCACCTTTAGCTAAGGTATCTCGTTCAATAAATTTAGCGTATGAGTTACCTATCATAAAATCAGGCTTGTTAGTGAACATCAGCGAACGGAAGTGCCATAAATCTTTCTGAATAAAGATTTTGCAATCTGTTCCATAAGGGCTTGCATCTAATACCGCTTGCATGTTCTTCTGCCATTTCTTATTGGCGTTATGACATAAGATAGTAGTCGGCTCACAACCTAGTTCTAATAGGAATTTGACCATACCGAGTAGGTAATCAGGGTCACCATAGATACCGAATTTTTTGCCATGTAACCAAGTGTGGCTATCTGTCATCATATCAACAAGACGTCCGCGCTCTTTAGTTAATGAGTCAGCGATAGGTGTCCCTGTTAATTCGCTAAGTTTCATTAAGAACTCATCTGTCCAATCTAGACCCATCGGAATATTTAATGCACTTGCAGGTTGTTTCCAAAGATTTTTAACTGTTTTTTTAGTCTTAATCAGAGACCAAGGTTGTAATAACAGCGTATCGATTGCATTGGGTGCGTCCTTCATCTCTTCTGCTGTTGTGCCACCCGCATACATGCGGTATTCACCATCGGCAGGTGTACTTAAGACTTCAGTTGGATCTGATAATACACTATAAGGAATACCCATCTCTTTCATCATAGTGTGCAAGATGCGGTAGTTACCTAGGTAAGTTTCAAAGCCCGTCACTAAGTTGATTTTTTTATTGCTACCAACCACTTTGTCTTCCATGCTGGATTTTGTAAATTCATTACAAAAGCCTTCAAACATGCCATCCCAGCCGGTGATATGACTACCCACAAAACTAGGTGTATGGGCAAAAGGTGTTGGTACGTCTGTTGGGATATGGCCATCTTTTTTAGCATTAGCAATAAATGCATTTAAGTCATCACCAATAACTTCTGCCATGCAGGTAGTAGAAACAGCAACCATGCCCGGTTTGTACAATGCATAGGCATTTGCTAAACCTGCATCCATGTTTTTGTTACCACCAAATACCGCAGCATCTTCTGTCATTGAGTCAGAAACACAAGCAATTGGTTCTTTAAAGTGGCGGTTGAAATAGCTACGAAAATAGGAAACACAACCTTGCGAGCCATGTACATAAGGTAATGTTTTGTCAAAACCAAGTGCACAAAGTACAGATCCTAAAGGCTGACATGCTTTTGCTGGATTGACAGTGAGTGCTTTACGCGCAAAGTTTAAGTCTTGATATGCTTGAGTGGTTGTCCACTCAAAGACTTCTTGTACTTTTTCGTCGCTATGTGCTTCTTCTGATAAGGCTTTTTTTCTAGCCAGCAGATCTTGGTATTCCGGTTGTTGAAATAACGGATACCCAGGTTTAGTTGCTTCTATCGTTTGACTCATATTTAACTCTCCTCCTGTATCCGTTCTTTGAACAGTCAGGTGTGATTTTAATTGCTAGCGATAGCAAAGTATGTTGCTATCGCATCGACATTAATTCCTTTTTTATAAAGGGGTTATGCAGTTTTAAGCCATGGGGCTATTAGCTTGTCCCAGCATGGGTTGTTGAGTGTCATATCCATATCGCGGGCAAAGATATCAAAGCCATCGTAACCGTGATAAGGACCTGAATAATCCCAGCTATGCATTTGACGGAAAGGAATGCCCATTTTTTGGAATATGTATTTCTCTTTTATGCCTGAGCCAATTAGATCGGGTTGGATCTTCTTAACAAACTCTTCAAACTCATAACCTGTCACATCATCGTAAATCAATGTTGCATCTTTAACATCGGGTTGAGTACGATCGTAATCATCGTTGTGACCAAATTCATAACCCGTGCCGACAACTTCCATACCCAGGTCTTCATAAGCGCCGATAACATGACGGGGGCGTAAACCACCCACATATAACATGACTTTTTTGCCTTCTAAGCGTGGTTTGTATTTAGCAACAACGGCTTGCCATTGTGCATCGTACTTAGCAATTACTTGCTGAGCTTTATCTTGAATAGTTTGATCAAATTTTGATGCTATCTCAGTTAATGATGCTGCAATTTTAGTCGGTCCGAAAAAGTTAAATTCTAACCATGGAATATTGTATTTCTCTTCCATATGACGGGCGATATAGTTAACACTACGGTAACAATGTACTAAGTTAATTTTCGCTTTACAGTTCAGCTCAATATCAGAAACCGTACCGTCACCAGACCACTGAGAGACAACGCGTAAGCCAATCTCTTCGAGTAATAAGCGTGTTGACCAAGCATCACCACCGATATTGTAATCACCGATCAAACCGACATCGTAAGGTGTACCTGCAAAGCTATCGTCGTGTTCACGGTTATCAATTAATTTATCGCGAATTGCATCGTTAGCAATATGGTGACCCAATGATTGAGAAACCCCGCGGAAACCTTCACAACGTACCGCGGCAACAGGTTTACCTGTTTTAGCTTGTGTTTCTTTAGCAACGGCTTCTATATCATCACCAATCAAACCAACAGGACACTCGGACTGAATTGAAATACCTTTAGAAAGTGGGAAGAGTGTTTCTAGCTCTTCCATTAATATAGTCAGTTTTTTATCACCACCGAAAACAATATCTTTCTCTTGGAAATCAGAGGTAAAGTTCATGGTACCGAAGCTGTTTACACCTGTTTTACCTGTGTAGTAGTTACGCCGTCCTGCGCGTGAGTATTGACCACAACCCACTGGACCATGACTGACATGAATCATGTCTTTAATGGGGCCGAAAACCACCCCTTTAGAGCCTGCGTATGCACAACCACGGGCAGTCATGACACCAGGCTGAGATTTACGGTTGGAGGTAATACAGCTGCTTGCACAATTGCTATCGCTAGTGCCTAAATGTTTGGCACGATCTTTTTTGGCGCTATCAGGATAAACTTCAAGTACCTCCTGGATCATCTTTTCATTTTGCTCTTTCATGCTCGTCATAAAAGCCCCTTAGTAGTCGTTGATTATGCTGCTGAAGCTGCTTCGTCAGCCAGTTGCTCTGCTGTTTTACCAATAATTGCTTCGTCTTCTTCTTCCATCAGACCAAAGCCCATTAATAGATCTTCAAGATCATCCATCGTGATGGGTGTTGGCACGACAAACATTTTGTTATTGATGATTTTGCTAGCAAGCGTGCGGTATTCATCAGCTTGTTTACAGGTTGGATCATATTCAATAACTGTCATACGACGGATCTCAGCGCGTTGTACGATATTGTCACGTGGCACAAAATGGATCATCTGTGTACCAAGTTGACGAGCTAATTCCATGATCAGTTCATCTTCACGGGCGGTGTTACGAGAGTTACAGATAAGACCTGCTAGACGTACGCTACCTGATTTAGCATATTTACAGATACCTTTAGCGATGTTGTTAGCCGCATACATAGCCATCATCTCACCAGAACAAACGATATAGATTTCTTGCGCTTTGTTTTCACGAATAGGCATCGCGAAACCGCCACATACCACATCACCTAATACGTCATAGAATACAAAATCTAAATCTTCTGTATATGCGCCTTCTTCTTCTAAGAAGTTAATTGCAGTAATTACACCACGACCAGCACAACCAACACCTGGCTCTGGGCCGCCTGATTCAACACATTTTATATCGCCGTAACCAGTCAGTAATACATCTTCTAACTCAAGATCTTCTACAGAGCCCGCTTCTGCTGCCATCTCCATAATCGTGTTTTGCATTTTAGAGTGTAGGATGAGCCGTGTTGAATCCGCTTTCGGATCACAACCGATAATCATTACTTTTTGTTTAAGTTCAGCTAGCGCTGCTACTAGATTTTGAGTTGTAGTGGATTTGCCGATACCACCTTTACCGTAAATTGCACATTGACGAATAGCCATAATTTAAAACTCCTGTGGTAGATATAAAATAACAAAGTGTTGTTCCTATCAACTAATTGCAGGTGCTGTACCAACTTATGGATATTCATTAACTAATTGAATATAGAGGGTATTTTGTGTTTTTTTTAAATAGGGCAGTGCGAGGGGGCGCAATTAACCATACAAAAAAGCGGGAATTTGTAATAAGTCAGACAAAGTATTGTGTATGTGTTTTTTCTAGATTAGAAAACGCGGCTGCAGGATCCATTTAAAATTAGATTGCAGAACATGAGAGTCAGTAAAATGGACTTCTTATTTTTTATTTTAGCCTACAGTTAAAACAACTAAATTCATTTGGTATCGGTTATGCGCATATTAGTTGTTCTTTTATTTGCTCTTCTCCCTGTGCCATTATTGGCGGATTGCGCGCAGGTTGCTTGGGACCAAACGGTTATTTTAAAACAGATTAATGATGGTGATACTGTCACTTTAGAAAATGGGCGCTTAGTGCGCTTTATTGGCATTAATACACCGGAGATTAATTATCGTTATAAAAGTCGTTCGGATCCTTATGCGTTCGATGCGAAACAACTTCTACAGCGTTATATAAAGGTGGGCGATAAACTGCATTTAGTGTTTGATAAAACTAAAAAAGATAAATATGGGCGGTTGCTAGCATATGTCTATAGTAAAAGCGGACGTAACTTAGCCTTATTACAACTACAATCTGGATTTGCAACACATTGGGTGATTGGTCAAAACGATCGTTTCTGGCAGTGTTTTCAGCAAGCTGAACAACAGTCCCGTGCCCGTAATAGCGGAATTTGGTCTAATTTCAAGCCGTTATCCGCAGCAAACTTAACAGAGGCTGATCATGGTTATCAGTATATCCGCGGCAGAATTAGTGATTTAAAACAAGACAAACGAGGTATTAGATTTAAATTAGACAAAAAGCTGCAGGTGATAATTCATGCCAAACAGTTACAGCGGTTTAAAGAAAATGGGGTGAATCTCTTATTAAATGAGCAATTATTACTCTCAGGAAAGCTTACTTTCCGCCATGGACAGGCTAAACTAAGCCTTTATCATCCCGCGCAAATATTGCCTTGAACTCAATTAAAACTATAAATCTGTCCAACATTTGACTATCATCATCTTTTGTTTTTAGTGCCCTTTACCACAATAGGACTTATAAATGTCAGATTTACGCCAACAAGCGCTTGATTATCATGCATTTCCCAAACCAGGGAAAATTAGTATTGAAATTACCACATCGGCGGAAACAGCAGATGACTTATCACTGGCTTATAGTCCGGGTGTTGCGGAGCCAGTACGCGAAATCGCAGCAAATCCTGATGACGTTTATAAATATACAGCCAAAGGTAATTTGGTTGCGGTGATCACCAACGGCACTGCTATTTTAGGTTTGGGCAATTTAGGGCCGCTTGCTTCAAAGCCTGTAATGGAAGGTAAAGCGTTGTTATTCAAACGTTTTGCCAACATTGACGCGATCGATATAGAGGTAAAACACCGTACGCCGGAAGAGTTTATTAATACGGTTGCAAGCATTGCCGATACGTTCGGTGGTATTAACTTAGAAGATATCAAGGCGCCGGAGTGTTTTGAAATTGAAAAAGCGTTAAAAGAGCGCTGCACTATTCCTGTTTTTCATGATGATCAACACGGTACTGCGATTGTAACCGCTGCTGCAATGATTAATGCCTTAGATATTCAAGGCAAAAAAATTGAACAAGTGAAAATTGTTTGCCTTGGTGCGGGTGCGGCAGCGATTGCCTGTATGGAACTGCTTATCAAATGTGGCGCATTGCGTGAAAAAATCTATATGTTAGATCGTAAAGGCGTTATCCATACGCGTCGTGATGATATTAATGAGTATAAACAACGTTTTGCCAATAATACTGATCAACGTACATTGCAGGATGTGATGACTGGCGCGGATGTTTTTGTCGGTGTATCGGGGCCGGATCTTTTATCCGCAGACGATGTGAAATTAATGGCGCCTAACCCAGTGATTTTTGCCTGCTCAAACCCCGATCCTGAAATTAAACCCGAATTGGCACATGCTGTCCGTGATGATTTAATTATGGCAACGGGGCGCAGTGATCATCCTAATCAGGTTAATAACGTGCTTTGCTTCCCGTTTATTTTCCGTGGTGCACTCGATGCGCGCGCAACGGAAATTAATGATGAGATGAAAGTGGCTGCCGTGCATGCTATTCGTGAGATTGCTAAAGAAGTCGTCCCGGAATCAGTACTCAAAGCCAGTGGCGTCGAATCATTAATTTTTGGCAAAGGTTATATTATCCCTAAACCAATGGATCCGCGTTTATTAAAAAGGGTGGCGGGTGCGGTTGCTCGTGCTGCAGTTGCAACCGGGGTGGCACAAGTCGCATTACCAGAAAATTATATGTGTGAGTAGATGGCTTGATCACTTACATTATACGCTGCTGTTTTTTTATACTAAATAGCAGCGTATGGTTAATAATTAGGCATTTTGTTGCTTAAATATCACAAAATACGATTTATTACCTCATGATTTCATTGGTTCTTACCATCAAGGGTGGAATCATAAGTTAATAAGTTGTAAATTAGCGCGTTTTATCGAATATTTTTTTATATCACTATTTTGTAAGGGTATTGTATGCAAGGGAAACCTTTTTCTCAGTCTGAAGCGAATCATATTGCTGATCCACTATTTCTTCATGCTGAGCATATCGCAAAAGACTTCTCACTATTTCCAGATAACTCATTACCATCAAATACAGAACGTTTAGAAGGGTTGATTGATAGAAAACGTATTCAATCAAATCTAGTGACGATTCAGAAGTTAGGTGTTGATGCCTATATCGCTCGTACTGTGCAGCCTGCTGAAGATAACAAACGCCCTGGCGCGAAAAGTATTGTCGCTGGTTTTAATGGGAAAATTGTTACTGAGCAATCAAATGGCGCATTTTATAGTGCTGAAATGGAACTTGATTTTGGTGGTTATACTCGCCGCGTCGGAATCATCGCGCAGGAGCGCAGCTCAAATAATGGTTCATGGATGCCAGAGCATCATTTGGCGGCCAGTAAAGCTATCCGTAAATTTGCCGATCTATCTCTGCCTATTGTGTATTTAATTGATACACCGGGGGCCGATGCAGGCGAAGTGGCCAATAGCCATAACCAAGCACACAGTATTTCACAAATGATCACTGAAAGTGCCAATGTAGATGTACCGACTGTCGGTATCGTGGTCGGTGTCGGTTATTCTGGTGGAGCTATTCCATTGGCGACTGCGAATGTTTTACTGTCGGTTCGTGACGGTATTTTTAATACAATCCAGCCGAAAGGACTACAAAGCATCGCGCGTAAATATAACCTGTCTTGGCAGGAATGTGCGCAATCAGTGGGTGTTTCGCCTGAAGAACTCTATGAAATGGGCTGTATTGATGGAATTGTTGATTACTCTCCAATTGATCAAGATGAGCGCCAGCATAATCTGCAGAAAGCAATCGTTTCAAGTATCTTATCCATCGAGTCAAAGTCTGTTAAATTCGTTAGTAAATATCCAGACATTTTAGAACATTACAATCGCAGCCTAACGCGTTATTTAGAACCTTCAAGCAAATTATTAGCGGTCGAAAATGCATCTGAAAATACGCAACTTTTGGCAAAAAACCCGACTGCGCATAACAACGTTTTTGGTACAACCTACCGTTACATGCGTTACCTTACTTTACGTTCGCGTATTCGATCGATTCAACAAGGTGAGTATGGTCGCTTATCCAAACTAACCGCGCCAGAAGGGGATCTTAAAGCCCGCATAGAAGCAGATCGTAAAAAAGTGTTTATCAGCTGGTTAAGTAACCCCGATAAGCTTATTTATGACGATACGTTAAATAAAAATTGGAAATCTTTCTTAAGCAAGCGCGAAGACAAAAGTATCGAACGTAATATGTTTACTAAATTGATTTTAGGTGAGCCGCAGGAAAATTACGATAATGCGCGAAGTACACTATTAATTAATTTAACTTGGTCTTTATATAATCGTTGGAAAAGCAGTGCTGCAGATAACTTCCGTGCATTAATATCGCATCTTGAAGATGAACAACATGTGCCGATGACAAATGCCTGGCCGGAATTGAGTGAGTTAACAACCATTGATGTTGTCACCCATAAAGAAACCCGCGCTTGTTTTATTACACATTGTCGTCATATGTTGGTATTCAATGCACTATATGACAATACGATGGGCAATCTTGCTTCGATTGCAAAAGAAGCGATGGCAACCAAAGAGTTATCTCGTGACTCTGTTTCATCATTGGTACGTAGCTCATTAAAAGCGGCGTTAAGCAAAATTAGTGATGATGATTACGGACAGTTAAAACTCTCTTTTAATGCTTGGATACATTACTTTACTGACCAAAGTGATCGTGGTGAAAAACTAGCGAAAGTTGAAGAGTGGAAAAGTATTGGTGCACCGCAAATGAACTCCAGTTTATTTGTGATCCTGACTTATATATTCGAAAAAATATTACCGTCATACTACAACAGCAGCGAAGATCTTTCCCAATACAATGGGGCCATTAACCCTGTACGTATTGGTCGCCGCAAAGACTTCTGGAACCGCTTAACGATGGGCTACCAAGACCTATTAATTCAGGCGGTACTGCGCACAGAAAAGAATAAAAAGAACAACTCGCATAATGCTATTTTAGATAAGTTCTTTATTAATTTTAAAGAGTCACAAGCAGATTTAATGACGGCAAATCTACTTGAGTTCCCTGGTTTCCGATTATCGATTGAAGATGCCTTGGATAAAAAAATCAGACCTTGTGGTTTAGTGACGGGTATTGGTGAATTTAAATTGGAAAGCGGTGGTACACAACGTGTGGGTATTGCTGTCTCTAATCTTTCATTCCAAGCGGGTGCTTTTGATATGGCCAGCGCAGAAAAATTTTGTGCGCTATTGGTGAAATGTGCTGAACAACATTTACCTGTTGTCGCCTTTATCAGCTCTGGCGGTATGCAAACCAAAGAAGGTGCGGCAGCACTGTTCTCTATGGCCGTAGTTAATGATCGTATTACCCGCTTTATTCGTGATAATGATCTGCCTGTTGTGATGTTTGGTTTCGGTGATTGTACGGGCGGCGCACAGGCGAGTTTTGTTACCCATCCGCTAGTGCAAACTTACTACCTATCGGGTACCAATATGCCGTTTGCTGGGCAGATGGTGGTGCCAGCTTACTTGCCATCTACAGCCACATTATCAAACTATCTATCGCGTGTGCCTAATGCAATGAATGGCTTAGTGATTAACCCATTCTCAGACGATCTTGACGACAAATTACGTGACATTGATGAAAATATGCCACGCCCAACGATCTCTGTTGAAGAGACCATTAAACGGGCTTTAAATGGTTTTGTACCGATTTGTGATATTCGTGGAGATGACTTCTCGCAAGCAGATCCTCGCGAATTAATGGAGCCGGTTAAGAAAGTCTTAATTCATGCTCGTGGTTGTACTGCGGTTAAACTCATTCGTAAAGCACAACAGAATAATATTAAAGTGGTATTGGTTGCCTCCGATCCCGATATGAAATCTGTGCCTGCTGACATGTTAGGTAAAGGCGATAAGCTGGTTTGTTTGGGTGGTAATACATCAGATGAAAGTTACCTAAATGCAAATTCAGTTTTAAAAGTAGCTGAATTTGAAGAGGTTGATGCATTACATCCTGGTATCGGTTTCCTCTCTGAAAGCCCGCACTTTGCAGATCTCTGTGTTAGTCATAACATTAACTTTGTCGGCCCCAGCATGACGAGTATGCTCACCATGGGTAATAAATCTAATGCGATTAAAACTGCGCAAGATAATGGCGTTCCTGTTGTACCTGGGAGTCATGGTATTTTAAGTGGTGCCGAGCAGGCGTTAGGTATTGCCAATAGCATTGGTTATCCTGTATTACTTAAAGCCGTCAATGGTGGTGGTGGTAAAGGTATTCTGATTATCGAAAAAGCTGAAGATATGTTTGCTGGTTTTAGCCAAGTATCCGCTGAAGCACGTGGTGCGTTTGGTAATGGCGATCTTTATCTAGAAAAATATATCACCTCGTTACGCCATATAGAAGTCCAGCTATTGCGTGATAAACATTGCAATACCAAAGTCTTAGGTATTCGCGATTGTTCTGTGCAACGTAACAACCAAAAAGTGGTTGAAGAATCCGCATCAACAATGTTACCGGCAAAACTTGAAGCATTAGCGCTGCAATATACGGCAGCGTTGGCTGACGCAGTAGATTATATGGGCGCGGGCACCGTTGAGTTTATTTATGATTTAGATGAAGACGCTATCTACTTTATGGAGATGAATACTCGTTTACAAGTAGAGCATCCTGTAACCGAAGCGACATCCGGTATTGATATCGTTACTGCGCAATATGATATTGCCTCCGGTAAGAGTATTGCTGATCTTAAACCAGTCAAAAAAGGCTATGCGATTGAAGTACGTGTTACTGCAGAAAAAGCTAAACTAGATAATAACGGTGTTATGCAGTTAATCCCGCATCCAGGCACTGTTCTTGAATGTGTGATTCCTGAGCAAGATGATGTTGAAGTGATGTCTATGATTGCAGCTGGGAAAGAGGTTTCTCCGTATTACGATAGTTTGGTCGCACAGTTTATTTGTCATGGTAAAGATCGTAATGACACGGTTAAAAAACTATTGAAATTCTTAGATAATGTGGTCATTAAAGGGATAGCAACTAACATTCCTTTACTGCAACGCATCTTAAAAGATGAAACCTTCTTAAACGGTGTTTACGATACCACTTATCTGCCAAAATTTATGGCGAAGCTGGACCAACAAGTGATGATTGATGAAATGGAAGCCTCTGCTTCATCAGGCGGCCTTGATCTGTCGATTCAAGTTGATGGCAGTAATGAGCTAAAAGTACTTGCACAAAGTGCAGGGATTTTCTATCGCGCTTCATCGCCTGCTGAGCCAGATTTTGCACATGAAGGGGATATTGTGACTACCGAGCAAACACTGGGTCTGATGGAAGCCATGAAAATGTTCTCGCCTATCACACTAGCCAGCTTTAATCGTCAAAATGCAGTGTTGTATAGTGCCCAGACTAAGTTCCGTATTGAGCGTATAATCAACGCCAATGGTCAGCAAGTGTCTAGTGGTGACTTGTTATATATCATTACTCCTTTATAAAAATGAGTTTGTAAAAAAAACCAGTCATTTGACTGGCTTTTTTGTTTGTAAATTGAGAGAGAGAGAACGGATCGCAATGGATATCCCGTTAATTTGTAATGAGCGTATTTTGCGTCATAAAGCGCAACAACTCCGTGAGAAGTGGGGGTTTTTAAGTACCACCAGTGAACACTTTCAATTACTGCTTTTGCCCGAATATTTGGCGCTTGAGCAAAAAGACGATCCTCAGCAGGGACTGGTTTTTGTTGATTTTGCCTCGGGGGCAGTTGCGCATCGGCGTAAATTTGGCGGCGGGAAAGGACAGGCAATTGCTAAGGCAGTCGGCCTGAAAGCGGGTGTTCAGATTGATGTGATTGATGCAACAGCTGGACTTGGGCGTGATGCCTTTGTACTCGCATCCTTAGGCTGTAAAGTCACACTGGTTGAGCGTTCACCAGTCGCTGCCGCACTGCTTGAAGATGGTTTACAGCGTGCTTACTTAGACTATGAGATAGGTGAATGGATGCAGCAGCGGATGCAGCTGCACTTTGGATCTGCTTATGACTACCTGCAAAGTCATGAAACAGATGTTGTTTATCTTGATCCCATGTTTCCCCATAAAAAGAAGTCGGCCTTAGTAAAAAAAGAGATGCGCGTTTTTCAAGGCGTCGTTGGCGCTGATTTAGACGCTGATTGTCTATTAGAGGCCGCATTGAATGCTGCGCGTTATCGTGTTGTCGTTAAACGGCCTGACTATGCCCCGTTTTTAAATGACCGAAAACCGAGTATGAGCATTGAAACCAAGAAAAACCGTTTTGATGTTTACGTTAAACAGGCCATTCCGCAAAATAAAAGCTAACTAACCTTCGACTTGAACAAGGGGTATACCGTGAGCATTCTTAGGCGCAAGGAAAAAACGCCACCTTAATAGTGAATAATTCTTATTTGCACTTAATTAATTTGATTAAATCGGTTATTCTGGTTGTTATTAATCAACAGAAAATTGGAAACGAAAATGATTGTACTAGGACACCAAAACCCAGATTGTGATAGTTTATGTTCAGCGATTGCGCTTGCTGGTTTATTTAATAAACTGGGTAAAGATGCAACACCGGCATTACAAGGTGAACCCAATCCTGAAGCTTTATTTCTACTTGAACAGTCTGGTTTGCCACAGCCTGAAATTCGCACCTCCGTTGCCGGTGAAGAGATTTTCATTGTTGATTATTCTGATTGGAACCAAGGTACTGCGGATATGAAAAAAGCGAAAATCCGAGGTATAGTCGATCATCATAAATTGGGTGACATTACTACATCAGAGCCCCTAGAGTGTTGGATCTGGCCTGTTGGCTGTAGTGCAACCATCGTTTACAATATGTATAAATTTCATAATCAAACACCAGATACCGCTGTTGCTAAAATGATGATGGGCGCTATTATTTCTGACACGGTTAACTTTAAAGGTCCAACTACAACGGATATCGATAAAGTAGCCGCTAAAGAGTTAGCAGCAATCGCAGGTGTAAGCGATTTAGAGGCTTTTGCGACTGCCCAGTTTGATGCTAAATCAGATATCAAACATATCCCTGCTGCTGAATTGATATTACGCGATCAAAAAGTATTTGAAATGGCAGGAGAGCAACTTGCAATTGGTCAGTTAGAGCTAACTTCATTGGAAACCGCACTGAGTAAAAAAGATGAGATGTTAGTTGAAATGGGGCAGTTGCAAGCCAACAAAGGGTATCATTCAACGATTGTGCTATTAACGGATGTTAATAAGCTTGATACAACCGCACTAATAATTAGTAAAGATGCAGAAAAAGTAGCGAAAGCACTAAACAGTACTGTGATTGACCATGCATTTGAATTGCCGGGTGTAGTTAGCCGTAAAAAACAGATTATCCCATTCTTACAAACTGCCTTTGAAGCATAATTTAACGAGTTGTTAAAATTATCCTAAATAATATTCGCTAAAAGGCGAACACCATATTGGTGTTCGCCTTTTTTATTACTTACTATAGCGTGAGAAGTTCTTTTCTATTTATCTATATTGAGGTTTTATGCATATACATATTCTTGGCATTTGCGGCACCTTTATGGGCGGTATTGCTATTCTCGCTAAATCATTAGGCCATAAAGTGACAGGGTCAGATCAAAATGTCTATCCGCCAATGAGTACTCAACTTGAAGATCAAGGGATTGAGCTTATTCAAGGTTTTGATCCGAGTCAGCTTGATTTAAAACCAGATCTTGTTGTTATAGGCAATGCCATGAGTCGTGGTAATTTATGTGTTGAAGCTGTTTTAGACAAACAAATACCTTATATCTCTGGCCCTCAGTGGTTATTAGAACATGTCTTAAAAGATCGTTGGGTACTCGCTGTTGCAGGCACGCACGGTAAAACATCAACATCGAGCATGCTTGCTTGGATTTTAGAATATGCTCAAATGAAACCAGGCTTTTTAATTGGTGGCGTGCCAGAAAATTTTGGGCTATCGGCAAGGTTAGGCGAAACACCTTTTTTTGTTATTGAAGCTGATGAATACGATTGTGCCTTTTTTGATAAACGCTCTAAGTTTGTTCATTATCATCCTCGTACTTTGGTCTTAAATAATCTTGAATTTGATCATGCAGATATTTTTGAAGATCTGAATGCGATTAAAAAACAGTTTCATCATCTGCTCAGGACCGTTCCTGCCAGTGGTCGAATAATTTTACCCAATAAAGATCAAGCTTTAATGGACGTTAAAAATATGGGCTGTTGGAGTGAAGTAGAATATCTTGGTGAAAATTGGTCATCAAAAAAACTAAAACCGGATGCGACAACGTTTGAAGTGTTTCTTAATCAGAAAAAACAAGGTGAAGTGAATTGGTTGTTGATGGGCGATCATAATGTTGATAATGCACTGGGCGCTATTGCAGCAGCTCGTCATGTCGGAGTCACACCAGAAATAGCGATAGAGGCGCTGGCTCAGTTTAAAAGTATAAAACGCCGAATGGAAGTTAAAGGACGAGTGAATAATATTACTGTTTACGATGATTTTGCTCATCACCCGACGGCCATTAAAACAACGTTAGCCGGATTACGCGCAAAAGTCGGCAAAGAAAGAATTATTGCCGTGCTAGAGCCGAGATCAAACACCATGAAATTAGGTGTTCATAAAGAAGCATTAGTGAACTCTTTATCTGATGCAGATAGTGTGTACTGCTTCGAATCCAAGGATATTAATTGGTCAATGGGTGAATTATTTGCCGAGCAGGGCAAAGCTGTTGATGTTGAAAATGATATCGATCTGCTATGTGCTAAATTAGCTAGAAATGCACAGCCTTGTGATCATATATTAATCATGAGTAATGGTGGGTTTGGCAATATTCATCAAAAGCTTTTAGATAGATTGCAGGATAAATAATGAATAGCGAGAAGATTTATAAGCAAAAAATCACATTGGCGGTAACCGGCGCATCCGGAAGTGGTTATTTTCTTAGATTACTAAACGTTTTAGTCGAAGCCGATGTACAGATCTACTTATTGCTTTCAGAAGCTGCAAAAATTGTATTAAAGACAGAAGAAAACGAAACGTGGCCAGACGATATCAATGAGCTAAACGAATTTTTACAAAAAAAATACCAGACAGAAGAAAGACAGATCATTGCATTAACAGCTAAAGATTGGTTTTCTCCCGTTGCTTCAGGATCATCAGCGCCAGATAAAATGGTTATTTGTCCCTGTAGTTGTGGCACATTGGCTTCAATAGCACAGGGCTTGTCAAATAATCTTATTGAAAGAGCGGCTGATGTGATTCTAAAAGAGCGCGGCCAATTAATTATCATGCCGAGGGAAACACCTTTTTCCACTATTCATCTGCGTAATATGCTGACTTTGTCAGAATTGGGGGTAACGGTTATGCCACTTGCACCTGGTTTTTATCATCAGCCCGAGAGTATCGCAGACTTACAGGATTTTATGGCGGCAAGAGTGATGGACCATTTAAAAATACCACATAAGATAAGTAAACGGTGGTGTGAATAAATACTTTTTAATCACCAAATAACAATAACTGTTTGTTTTGTGAACGTAAAAGTGAATATTTTAATAAAGAGTGATTTTGAGAGAAAAAACACTTGCCAACGTGATCGATATCCCTATAATGCGACCCCACAGACACGGGCTGCAACGCCAATGACTGAGAATGAAAGAGGTTACTTTTAATGACGTTTAACGTTGATTAGAAAGATAAGTTAACCGTTGACATTGTTCGCTGGTAGCGTAATATACGCACCTCGCCGAAAGGCACGCTCTTTAACAATTTAATCAAACAATCTGTGTGGACACTTATTGTTGATGTGATTTCAAAAAAATCAAAGTCCTTTCTTGTAAAGGCAACATCAATATAGTGACACACGAAATGATAAATTTATTTATCATTTCAGAATAATAAAATCACTTCGGTGATTAGTTTTAGTCAGTAGTATTGAGTCGTATCGAAAGATACACATTAA
>NZ_JAHNZV010000149.1 GCF_022267535.1 Psychromonas antarctica | reverse complement strand
GCCAACCCAGAAAATTACCTGCCATGGAATTATCTAGAAAATAGTGAGTAACGGCTGACTTGCTTTCCAAAAAAGACTGAATTGGGCTAACCGCCCAAGTCAAACTATGCAGCCGTAAGCTCACTGTAATTGGCTATCCAATACGGTCCTATCGGTGATCACTATCACCGAATCAAATACTTTATCACCCGTTTGCTTACTAAGCTCAGGATGACCAGTGTAATAATGTTTTGAAGCAAGTTGATGCGATAACCAAGCAATTGAGTTTGATTTACCAGAGCCCGCACTATGTTGAATAAGATATTTTTGTCCTGTCCCTTCAATATCAACCGTATTGATTAATTTTGAGACAACTGCCCATTGATGATAACGCGGAAAGATCAGCGTTTCTTTAACTTTAATTGAACCGTCTAACTGTTCTTCATCTTTGACTTCAAGATGGATATAACGGCTTAAAATGAGTAGCAAATTGTCTTTCTGAAAAATTTCATTCCAAAGGTAGCCTGTAGCGTAAGAGCCTTCAGCCGATGAGAAGTCGTCAGCAGGAACATCATTACCTTCACCACCATCACTTGTGCCTTGGTCAAAAGGGAGAAAGAACGTTTTCTTACCGGCTAAACGCGTGGTCATTGCCACATTATATTGGCTAGCTGCAAAGTGAACTAATGCTCCTCGTTTAAAGGTCAATAATGGCTCAGGCTTTTTGGTAATGGGATCTTTTGGCTGCCGATCTTTCATATACTGAATTTTGGCATTATTCAGTGATTGTTTAAATTCTGATTTAAGTTCGCACGTTGCAACCGGAATACCATTAACAAACAGCGTTAAATCCAATCGACCATCATATCCGTTAGGTGAATAGACAAGCTCGGGAACAACGCGGAGAATATTTTTCTGATAACGCGCTGTCGCATCTGGATTTAGATTATGATCTGGCTTAAAACAGCACAAATTAAATTTAGCGCCACGATCTTTTACTTGATTACGCAATACCCACAAGGTGCCTTTGTTTTTTAGGTTACGCTCTAATGATTTAAGCAAAGCATCAGCGGTTGCGTTAGGGCTGCGATCAGTATTGGGATAATGTTTGGTTAATTGATCCCATTGCTGAGGCTGCGAATCTTTAACAAAGTCGACCACATCATCAGGATAAAGTGCTAACGCTTTGTTATATCGGTTCGACTCCCCCAATAACCAACCAGCAGCAAGCATTTGATCTAGAATGTCGTCTTGGAACAATCTCTCTCTCGTCTGATTTTCTTGTGTTGCATTTGCCATTGTTCATCCCTAACGTTGCGCTTATTTTTTATTACCTAACCGTTTCATTGCATCTTCCAAGTCTTTATCGACTTGTGTTGGCTGCATATCAATAACCTTGCGATATTTATCATATTCTTGCTTGGCTTTTTGTTTTGCCTGTTCCGTTGATATTTTGCCTGCATGGGTAAGAATATCGAAGTCACTTAACTTTAAGAAATCATTCAATTTAGTTGCCCAATCGACCATTTTCATTAGTTTACCCTGTCTTGCCTGCAATTCTGCAAACTCAAGATATGAGGTCACTAAGCGATTTAAGATTTCTAATTCATCTGCAGATAAGTAGTTTTTTCCAACAACCACTTCTTTACGTGTCGGTGCTTTACCTGATTCTTTGCCTTTGTAACTCATCAAACCTAAACCGAGTTTATCGGCGTTAATTCGTTCAAAAATGACTTCAGCAGCGGTATGACCATGCGCTGCCCAGTGCATTTTATTTTGTACTTGTGCAAAAAATTGCATGCTGGTTTGTACTTTCGCATCATAATCAATACTGGTTGCATAAATATCACAGACTTTACGCCAAAAGACTTTTTCTGATGAACGTATATCACGGATACGATTGAGCAATTCATCGAAGTATTGGCTGTTATCTGGCTCTTTAAGGCGCTCATTATCCATCACAAAGCCTTTAGTCAGATACTCTTGCAGCGTTCTGGTTGCCCATTGGCGAAACTGTGTACCTTGTTTAGAACGAACACGGTAGCCCACCGCTAAAATCGCTTCTAAATTGTAATGCGCAACCTCACGAGAAACTTCGCGGGTTCCTTCTTTTTGAACTATTCGGAAATTCCTAATGGTTGAATTTTGCTCAAGCTCACCTTCTTTATAAATATTACTTAAATGCTCATTAATGGTAGGAATCGTTTTTTGATAGAGTTCAGCGATTAAATTCTGAGTCAGCCACAAACTGTCAGTTTCAAAACGACATTCGACTTTAAATTGACCGGCTTCACTTTGAAAGAGGATGAATTGTCCTTGTGGAGCTGGGATTGTTTTTTCAGTCATTAACTTTCCTCCCAATCACGCACATCAATTTTACCGGTTACCGCTGCTGAGATAAGGGCCGTTTTGCGTTCTAATAATAATTTTATTTGCTCTTCTGCCCTTGTACTTAACTTTAAGAACATAGCCATTTTTTTATCAATAAAATTGGCTATGTCTATTTGTTCATTATGGTTTGGCATTACCAATATAAGTTCTTTAACATCTTCTAGGCTTAGCTGAATCTTCGTGCCTCCATAACCTGATCCTAGTAACTGTTCTTTTGCTGCATCAGATAGAAAAAAATAACCAAGCCATCTTGCTGAAGATACAAAATTATTAGGACGACAAAGAGCAACGTGTTGACTCACATATCCATTCTCAATTTCTTTATTTGCTACACAAATAGATCCTAAATCAGCAGTGATTGAAACAAGTAAGTCATTTTTTTTGATTTTAGCCCGCCCGCCTTCCTTTCCTTCTGGAGGTGTCACATTCTGAATGGATTCTAACTTTGGCTCAATCGTATTTCTGGTAAGGTTAGCAATTCGAAAAAACAATGCTCCTTCATCAGAATAGTACTCAGCCCAACCTCGTGAACCACTAGTAATAAAATCGGTTAAAAACTTTGCTCTTGATATAACCCAATGTTCAGGTACTTCACCTAACCACTCAACACCTGAGTCTTTCATTGGTGCATTAGGATTCAGTCCTTTGGTGACTGCATGAGAAATCACTGCTTGGCGTTTTTCTTTTAATAGCTCAATCAGTTTTTCTTGTTTAACGATTAAGGTGTCGATCTTGGCTGTTTCGTGATCGAGGAAATTGGCAATTTTTTGTTGTTCCTCGTATGTAGGCAACCATACATTAGTGTTCTTTAGTATTGCCTGAGTGACACTAAACACTTTTACACCTTTGACCGCATCTCTTATCTGAGATCTAAACTCTGACGAGTCAAACATATACGCAAGGAAACGATAGTAATTGTCTGAACTTGGACGAACTACAACTGTATGGTAGCCTGCAAACAGCGTTTCATTACTCGTTAATTGCGTAAAATTTCCGGAACCTTCAATATCTTCAGAAGTATCTGCAAATACGAAATCGCCTTTTGCAAGCAGAGAATCAGGCGAAGTAATTAAATATTCTTCATCAACACACTTCAGACAGTGCTTACTTGGGTTTACTTCAAATCCATATTTTGAATGAACCTCTCCATAGCTTACACAGGGAATTCCAATATCTTGAAGGTTCGCTTTAGTTATTCCGAGACCTCGCCCAAAAGACGATATAAACCGAACTTTACTTATTGCCCAATGCTGAGGAATCACATTTAAAAAACGAATTTCCGAATTTTTATACTCTGGATACGTCTTATAACGACTATTCATTTTCACCACTCCAAAATGGGTGTATTTGCCAATCATCCGGAAATCCCATCGCGACTTTTAACGTTATAAATTGCAGAGGAATAGTTAGGGGAGGTTTCTGATAGTGCATTATTTCAATCCCCCAGAAACAAGTAACCCCTCGGTTTGAGCAGTAATCAATCGAAATTGACCATAGGCTTGAGGGGTGTTGTTACTTGAGAAATTACGCACGATAAAGTGTTTTAGCAAGTCAAATTTCACTTTTCTATTCAATTTGCGACTGTTGTTTTGTGGAAAAAAGAGAGTTGAGGAGGTAATAAAAGATAAACGCCCGCACGATTTCAGCGTCAAACTTGATAAATCAAATTCCCTAGGCTTGGCGGGCATATTAATGAAGATAATATTTCTTAATAACACCAGAATCAACCCCAAAAGAAAATGAGTATTAGTGTTGTGAGCTAATTTTACCAATTGAGCAACAGGCTGTGTTGCAATTATTGATTTACAATTACTCATTATTATCACCTCCATGCGTATTGTCATTCTTCGACACTGCCGTATAAAACTGCTGTTTCGGACTGGTTGGCTTATCGGGAATGGTTAACAGTAGCTTTCCAGATCCAATCAAGGGATTTAAAATCGACTTTCTAAAGTGATCTCTATTTTTCAGACCTAAATGATCTTGAATTTCACTTCTGCTTTTCGGATCTTGGCAAAACAATAATACTTGTTCAGCTTGCGTGGTAGCTTGCATGGTAGCTTGCATGGTAGCTTGCATGGTAGCTTGCATGTTTTTACTCTGAGACTCGATAAAGCCTGTCGCATAAGGCATGGTGATACGGATAAAGTTATTGGTAAAACGATAAATAGTCTGAGGGTAAACTTGTAAGATACGCGCGATCCCCGATCCCATCTGTTCAACCATATCCAGATCGCGAAAGACACGCATCAGTTCTTTATTTCGTGGAATTGAATAGCCATCAAAAAATTCATCCTGACTAAAGCCATCAGGTAATTTACCTGCCGAGGTTATTTCCAGACGATCGCTAAAAAGCTCAAATTTCGGCGGGATTTCATTACTAAAGTCGTTATGAATAATGGCGTTAATCACCGCTTCTCTTAATGCAACGGGATCAAGCATCTTTCTTTGTAAACGTTCTTTTGCGGTGATCTGTGTGTAAGTACGATTTTCCACATTCAACTTGTCTAACACGGACTTTGTTGCTTTGACTAAACAACAATGTCCAAATTCTTCATTCTCAATCAGATCAACACGATCGGTTCCGCTGTATTTACCTATTTTTATCGAGCAACCATTATTATCAGCAAGTAGATAAGCCGCATAGTTATACTGCTTTTCTTTGGTTAGCAATTCAAGGTTATTAGCAAATTGCTCATTAAGTGTATAGCTGCTTTCGTTGTAGTAGATCTTCAGCTGCTCAAAGCTCAGATCTTGATAACGAGAGGTAATATTGCCGATGGAGTTACGCACCCGTGTAGCAAATAGTGTTTCCATCATCTCACTTGGCATTGGATCACTGGCACTGCCAATACGAATAAAGCATCCCTTTGATGACATACCCATTTTGCTTAGGTAATACGGTTTTTCGCTACCACTGGCAACAATGACTTTAATTAATGTTTTATCTTGTTCTTGCCCTTGTTTTTGCAACACCGCCACATCAAACAAGCCCATCGTCGAAGGCGCGATATTATGTTTAATGCGATCTTTTATTTTAAGTTGCAGCGTATCGGCATCATCAATACCACAAGCAATGCCATTATCATCCATACCAAGAATAATCACCAGCAATTCTCGCTCAAATGATCTTTGCTAAGATAAAACAGCTTTTTCAGCTGTTTTTCCATTTTATGCTCGTCAACCTGTGCTTTCCTTGGTTTTTCCTTTTTCAAACAGGCAAGGATCAAGCTAC